>NZ_JAMYQD010000011.1:0-243996 GCF_040320665.1 Mesorhizobium sp. M0626
GCAACCATCGTCTCATCCCCAGAAAGACACTCCACAACAAACCGTAGCCGCTCGTCCATGATGCCAGTCTCTCGCCAAACCATCGCCGGTCCTCCGGCGGACAAGAAAACTGTCACCCATGCTATCGGTCCATTCTGTTACCTATCTATCCGGTTCGGACACAGCTTCTTTCTCCCCGTCACTATACGGGGAGAAATGCCCGGCAGGGCAATGAGGGGCGGCGCCAACATCTGAAACTATCGAGCTAAAGCTCCTCGGAATGCCCGATAGCCACACCATACTCCGCAGCCGAATCCAACATCGTGTGCCACAGACTTTCGGCAAACGTCGCAAACACCAGGAGGTTGAACACCGCCTGCCCATCCGCCTGGTCACCACCACGCCAGAGCGTGACGCTGGTGTGATCCATCGAGGTCGCGGCAGCAGCGCCAACCGGAAACGCATCGGGATGCAAATCAATCGACGACAGTTTCGCCAGCATGGCGCGCGCCTTGAGGCCGCAGATGCTGATCAGCACGCGTGCATGCGATTGGTCGGATAGCGAAGCGGAAGATGCAAAGGTCTGAGCGAGCACCTCAGTCCTGCCACCCTTCGACAGGACAAAAAACTGATCCGGTCCCGACCAGATCAGCGTCGCATCCGCGGTGCCACCCGCCTTCGGCGTTTCCGGAGCCGCGACGCCGAAACGAGCGTTCGCCGCCTCGGCCAAATCACCCGCCTTGCCGCGCCGTGCCATCACCTGGACGAGGTCGAAATTGCGGATCTCGGTCAGCGACACACCGGCATCGCCTTGCACGCCGTAAGCGCCAGGAGCGAGCGCGCGCTCGAGCGGGCTGCGAACATCCCAGGAAAAATCAGCCACGCTGGCGCCCTCCATCGGGATCGTAGAAGACGGGATTGCAGAGTTCGACATCATAGTCTTCACCGCGCAGCGGATCATGCGCGTGGACGATCTCGCCGATGCGTTCGCGGCCGCGCTCGACAAGGCCGAGACCGATCCACTGGTCGAGCGTCGGCGAGAAGCAGACCGAGGTGACGTAGCCCTGGTCGTTATCAGGCCCGGGCGTCTGGCCCTTCGGGATGATGTGCGCGCCGGAGCGCAGGCGGCGCGCCTTGTCGACCGGCTTGATCCCGACCACGACCTGCCGGTCCGGCGCCACCAGCGCCTCGCGGCCGGCCATGACGCGACCGATGAAATCCTTCTTGGTCGACATCATCTTGCCAAGGCCGAGATCGGCGGCGGTCGTCGTGCCGCTCAGTTCCGGTCCGGCGACATGGCCCTTTTCAACGCGCATGACGCCGAGGGCTTCTGTGCCATACGGCGTCACGCCGAACGGTTTTCCCGCCAGCATCAAATTGCGTGCCATCGCTTCACCGTAACGCGCCGGCACCGAAATCTCGAACGCCATCTCGCCGGAGAAGGAGATGCGGAACAGCCGCGCCTTGATGCCGCCGCGCAAAGCGACTTCGCGCACGCCCATGAAGGGAAAACCTTCGTTCGAAAGGTCCTCGGCAGGGTCGACGATTTCCTTCAACAGGTCTCGCGTCCTTGGCCCGGCAATCGAGAACTGCGCCCACTGGTCGGAGACCGAGGTCAGTTGCACGTCGAGTTCGGGGAATAGCACCTGCCGGCAGAATTCGAGATGCTGCATCACCAGCCCGGCCTTCGCCGTGGTCGTGGTGAGGAAATAATGGTCCTCGGCCAGCCGCGAGGTCGTGCCGTCATCATAGACGAGGCCGTCCTCGCGCAGCATCAGCCCGTAGCGGGCTTTTCCCACGGCAAGGTTTGAGAAGGTGTTGATGTAGACGCGGTCGAGGAAGGCGCCGGCATCGGGGCCGTGCACATCGATCTTCCCCAGCGTCGAGACATCGCAGAAGCCGACGCCCGAGCGCACCGCCTTGACCTCGCGGGTCACGGATTCCAGCCAGTCCTTCTCGCCCGCGCGCGGATACCATTGCGCGCGCTTCCACAGGCCGGTGTCGACAAAGATCGCGCCCTGTTCGGCCGCCCAGTGATGCGACGGCGTCAGCCGCGTCGCATGGAAATTTTCGTCGCGATGGTGGCCGGCAAAAGCGCCGATGGCGACCGGCACGTAGGGCGGGCGATAGATGGTCGTGCCCGTCTCGGGAATGGATTTGCCCGTCACCGCCGCCATGATGGCGAGGCCGGCGACGTTGGACGTCTTGCCCTGGTCGGTCGCCATGCCGAGCGTGGTGTAGCGCTTCAGGTGCTCGACCGATTCAAAACCCTCGCGCTGCGCCAGCTCGATGTCGGACGCGGTGACATCATGCTGCTGGTCGACGAAAGCCTTGCCTTTGCCAGCGACATGCCAGAGCGGGGTCAGCGAGAACGCCTCGTCGTCGGCGACCGGTGCCGATCCCGCATTGCCGATCCGGCTGGCGTCACGCGCCGCTGCGGCGCCGGCCTCGAAACCTGCGCGCAGGCAGGCGCCTAGCCCGAAGTCGCCATTAGCCGCACCTGCGGCGACCATACCGGGCGGCGCGCCGTCCGGCACGAAAGCTGAGATGTCGTCGCGCCATTTCGGCCGGCCGCGATGGTATGAGGTCAGCCCGACCGCCGGATTCCAGCCGCCGGAAACGGCAAGCCCGTCGGCCTCGACCTCGGCGCGCGCGCCGCCGGTCAGCGACACCGCTATTTTTCTTACGCCGTCCTTGCCGCCGTCGACGCCGCTGACCGAGCCGTGCAGCACGGTGAAGCCGTTCCTGGAGGCGAGGGAACGATGGGCAGGCGAGACGTCAGTCCGCGCATCGATCACCGCCGCGACCTGCAGTCCGGCTGCGAGCGCGGTCTCGACCGTGCGCCAGCCATCCTCATTGTTGGTGAACAGCGCAACACGCTTTGCCGGCGTCGCGGCATAGCGCGCGACATAGGTCCGCATCGCCGACGCCATCATTACGCCGGGCGTATCGTTGCCGGCAAAGACGATGGGACGCTCGATCGCGCCTGCAGCCACAACACAGCGCTTGGCCACGATGCGCCACAGCCGCTGTCGCACCTGATGCTCGGGCGGAACCGGCAGATGATCGTTGACGCGTTCGATCGCGCCATAGGTGCCGCCGTCATAGACGCCGAACAGCGTCGTGCGCGTCATGATGCGAACGTCAGGCATTGAGCTGAGTTCGGCCAGTGTGCGCTGGATCCATTCCGCAGCCGGCAGCCCATCGATCGTGCCGCCATCCGACAACAGACGGCCGCCGAGCGCAAAATCTTCTTCGCACAGGATGACGCGAGCGCCGCTGCGCCCGGCCGCCAAAGCCGCCGCCAGACCTGCGGGGCCGGAGCCGGCGATCACCACATCGCAATGCGCCCAGGCTTTGTCGTAGTGATCCGGATCGGGGGTGACCGCCGCGCGACCCAGACCCGCGGCGCGTCGGATCGCCGGCTCGTAGACCATTTCCCAGAATTTTGCCGGCCACATGAAGGTCTTGTAGTAGAAGCCGGCGACGAAGATCGGTGCGAACAGCTGGTTCACCGACATCACATCGTGGCGCAGCGACGGCCAGCGGTTCTGGCTGGCCGCTTCGAGGCCTTCATAGAGTTCGGCCGTCGTGGCCTTGGTGTTGGCCTCGCGCCGTGCGCCGGTGCGCAGTTCGACCAGCGCGTTGGGTTCTTCCGAGCCCGCAGTCAGAATGCCGCGCGGACGATGGTATTTGAACGAGCGGCCGACCAGCTTGACGCCATTGGCGACCAGCGCCGACGCCAGCGTGTCGCCCTGGAAGCCGGAGAGGCTCTTGCCATCGAAGCGGAAGTTGAGCGGCGCCGAGCGGTCGATGAGACCGCCGGATGTGAGACGATGGGATTGGCTGGAACTCACGATGGCCGGCCTCTCATCGATCCAATGCCAGGCGGGACCGTCGCGCTCTTCACCCTCCCCCTTGTGGGGGGGGTCGCTGCGCAGCAGCGGGGTGGGGGTGCGGCACCGACCCCCACCCGGACCTGCGGTCCGACCTCCCCACAAGGGGGAGGTAGGGGGCTGGCGCTTTTCGCGACGGCTGTGGTCTCGACAGAATAGCTCATGTCTCCACCTGGCTCGCACCAGCCCCCGCCGCCGGTTCCACCGCCGAGATCTCGTGCGTCAGCGTGTTGCGGGTGACCTTCAGCCAGGCCCGGCAGCCACCGCCGTGATACCAGTTCTCTGCCATCACGCCGGCGATGTTGTCGCGCAGATAGACATAGTCGTAGACGGCATCTTCGCCGGCATCCGCCGCCGGCCGTACAGGCTTGGCATCGCCGAGATAGCTGAACTCGCCGAGTTCGCGTTCGCCGCAGAAAGGACAGGTGATACGCATCTTGTTCCGGCCGCCTCAATGCAGGTTCGGTTGGGCGCCTTGGCCCTTTTCGTCGATCATGGCGCCGCGCTGGAAGCGGTCGAGCCGAAACAGCGCCGCCTCCTTGTGCGTTTCGTCACGCGCCAGAAGATGGGCAAAGACGAAGCCGGAACCGGGCGTCGCCTTGAAGCCGCCATAACACCAGCCGGCGTTGAGGTAGAGCCCGTCGACCGGTGTCTTGTCGATGATCGGCGAGCCATCCATCGACATGTCCATGATACCGCCCCACTGGCGCAGAAGCCGCACGCGGCCGATCATCGGGATCAGCGCCATGCCGCCTTCGCAGACATCTTCCATGACAGGCAAATTGCCGCGCTGGGCGTAGGAATTGTAGCCATCGATGTCGCCGCCGAAGACCAGCCCGCCCTTGTCCGACTGGCTGACATAGAAATGCCCGGCGCCGAAGGTCATGACGCCGGGGATGAGCGGCTTGATCGCCTCCGAGACGAAAGCTTGCAGCACATGGCTTTCGATCGGCAGGCGCATGCCCGCCATCGCTGCGACACGCGACGATGACCCGGCGACTGCCATGCCGACCTTGCCGGCGCCGATCTTGCCGCGCGACGTCTCGACGCCAGTCACCTTGCCGTTGCCGTCCCGGACAAAGCCGGTGACCTCGCAGTTCTGGATGATGTCGACGCCGAGTTCGCTCGCCGCATGGGCATAGCCCCAGACCACCGCGTCATGCCGCGCGGTGCCGCCGCGGCGCTGCAGGAGGCCGCCCTGCACGGGAAAGCGCGCATGGTCGAAATTCAGGAACGGCAGCATCTTCTTCAGCGCCGCCTGGTCGAGCAGTTCGGCATCGATGCCATTGATGCGCATGGTGTTGCCGCGCCGCGCATAAGCGTCGCGCTGCGCATCGGAATGATAGAGGTTGAGGACGCCGCGCTGGCTGACCATGGCGTTATAGTTGAGGTCCTGCTCCATCCGCTCCCAAAGCTTCATCGAAAGCTCGTAGAAGCCGGTATTGCCGGGCAGGCCGTAATTGGAACGGATGATGGTGGTGTTGCGGCCGGCATTGCCGGAGCCGATCCAGCCCTTTTCCAGCACGGCGACGTTTCTGATGCCGAACTCGCTGGCGAGGAACCAGGCGGTGGCGAGCCCATGGCCGCCGCCGCCGATGATCACAACATCGTAGTGGTCCTTGGGCGCCGCATCGCGCCAGGTGCGCTGCCAGTTCTTGTGGCCGGAAAGGGCAGCACGGGCGAGCGAGAAGATCGAATATTTCATCAGGTCATTCCGAGGTCGCTCGCACCGCTAGGACGATTATATGTCCAGCGTGTGGTCGCGCTCCCATTGCGTGAAGTGCGAAGCATAGGAATTCCATTCCTGTTGCTTCAGCTTTAGATAAGCCGACGAGAATTCCTCACCCAGCGCCGCCTTGAGCGATTTGTCCTTGTCGTATTCGCGAAGCGCGTCGAGCAGGTTGAGCGGCAGCTTCGGCGCGCCCTTCACAGTGTGACCGTTCTGGTACATGTCGATGTCGTAGCGCTTGCCGGGATCGGCCTTGGAGCGGATGCCGTCGAGACCGGCGGCAATGATGACGGCCTGCAGCAGATAAGGGTTTGCGGCGCCGTCCGGCAACCGCAGCTCGAAGCGGCCGGGGCCGGGCACGCGCACCATGTGAGTGCGGTTGTTTCCGGTCCAGGTCACCGTGTTCGGCGCCCAGGTGGCGCCCGAAATGGTGCGCGGCGCGTTGATGCGTTTGTAGGAGTTCACCGTCGGGTTGGTGATGGCGGCCAGCGCCGAGGCATGTTTCATGATGCCGCCGAGGAAATTCTTGCCCTTGGCCGACAGGCCGAGTTCCATCGCGTTATCGGCAAAGACGTTGACCTTGCCGGCCTTGTCCCAGACCGAAATATGGGCGTGGCAGCCATTGCCGGTCAGGCCCTGGAAAGGCTTTGGCATGAAGGTCGCGCGCAGGCCGTGTTTCTCGGCCACCGACTTGACCATGAACTTGAAGAAGGAGTGCTTGTCGGCGGTGGCGAGCACATCGTCGAAAGCCCAGTTCATCTCGAACTGGCCGTTGGCGTCCTCATGGTCGTTCTGGTAGGGGCTCCAGCCCAGCGCCAACATGTGGTCGCAAATCTCGGCGATGACATCGTAGCGGCGCATCACCGCTTGCTGGTCGTAGCAGGGTTTTGAAGCCGTGTCGTATTTGTCGGAGATGACGCTGCCGTCCGGCGAGATCAGGAAGAACTCTGCCTCGACGCCAGTCTTGACATGCATGCCGTCAGTGGCGGCTTCCGCGATCAGCCGGCGCAGCGTGTTGCGCGGCGCCTGCTCGACTTCCTTGTCGTCCATGATGCAGTTGGCGGCGACCCAGGCGACATCGGGCTTCCACGGCAGCTGGATCACCGAATCCGGATCCGGCACCGCCAGCATATCAGGATGCGCCGGCGTGAGGTCGAGCCAGGTGGCGAAACCGGCGAAGCCGGCGCCGTCCTTCTGCATGTCGGCGATCGCCTGCGCCGGCACCAGCTTGGCGCGCTGGCCGCCGAACAGGTCGGTGTAGGAAATCATGAAATATTTGACGCCGTTCTCTTTGGCGAATGCGGCGAGATCGTTCCCCATTATAGTTCCTCGCTTATTTTGATGTGTTTTTTAGAAGCCGTTTTTCCCCGGTATCCAGTTGGTGCCGGCCAGCGGCACGCCAGCCATGGCGGCGGCTTCGATGGTGAGGGCTACGAGATCCTCGGGCTCGAGATTGTGCAGGCTGTTCTTGCCGCAGGCACGCGCAATGGTCTGCGCCTCCAGCGTTATCACCTTGAGGTAGTTCGCCAGCCGCCGTCCGGCGGCGATCGGATCGACCCGCTTCATCAGTTCGGGGTCCTGCGTGGTGATGCCCGCGGGGTCGCGACCCTCGTGCCAGTCGTCATAGGCGCCGGCGGTGGTGCCGAGCGCATTGTATTCGGCCTCCCAGCGCGGGTCGTTGTCGCCGAGCGCGACGAGCGCTGCCGTGCCGATCGACACCGCGTCGACGCCGAGCGCCAGCGCCTTGGCGACGTCGGCGCCATTGCGGATGCCGCCCGACACGATCAGCTGCACCTTGCGGTGCATGCCGAGATCCTGCAGCGCCTGCACCGCCGGCCTGATGCAGGCAAGCGTCGGCTGGCCGACATTTTCGATGAATACTTCCTGGGTGGCCGCCGTGCCGCCCTGCATGCCGTCGACGACGACGACATCGGCGCCGGCCTTCACCGCAAGTGCTGTGTCGTAATAGGGGCGGGCGCCGCCGACCTTGACGTAGATCGGCTTTTCCCAGTCGGTGATCTCGCGCAGCTCGAGGATCTTGATCTCGAGATCGTCCGGCCCGGTCCAGTCGGGATGGCGTGAGGCCGAGCGCTGGTCGATGCCCTTCGGCAGCGTGCGCATTTCGGCGACGCGGTCGGAAATCTTTTGTCCCAACAGCATGCCGCCGCCGCCGGGCTTGGCGCCCTGGCCGACAACGACTTCGATGGCGTCGGCACGGCGCAAATCCCTGGGGTTCATGCCGTAGCGTGACGGCAGGTACTGGTAGACCAGTTGCTTGGAATGGCCGCGCTCTTCCTCGGTCATGCCGCCGTCGCCCGTGGTGGTCGACGTGCCTGAGAGCGTAGCGCCACGGCCGAGCGCTTCCTTGGCCGGGCCGGACAGCGACCCGAAGCTCATGCCGGCAACGGTGATCGGGATTTTCAGCTCGATCGGCTTCTTGGCATAGCGCGAGCCCAGCACGACCGACGTGTCGCACCGCTCGCGATAGCCTTCCAGCGGATAGCGCGAGATCGAGGCGCCGAGGAACAAAAGGTCGTCGAAATGCGGCAGCTTGCGCTTGGCCCCGGCGCCCCTGATGTCATAGATGCCGGTCGCCGCCGCGCGGCGGATTTCGGAAAGCGTGTAGTCGTCGAAGGTCGCGGATTTGCGCGGCGTCGTCGGCGGGTTCTTGTAGGTCATGCTGCCTCAATACGCGTCGGCGTTGTCGATATTGAAATTGTAGAGCGTGCGCGCCGAGCCGTAGCGCTTGAATTCCGACGGCTTGACGCCGGTGACGCCGGCGCGGTCGAGCAGTCCCTGCAGCAGTTCGATATGCTCGGGCCGCATCTCCTTGGCGATGCAGTCGGCGCCCAGGCTTTCGACCTTGCCGCGCACGAACAGCCGCGCTTCGTAGATGGAATCGCCAAGTGCGTCGCCGGCATCGCCCAGCACCACCAGATTGCCGGACTGCGCCATGAAGGCCGACATGTGGCCGATATTGCCGTGCACGACGATGTCGATGCCCTTCATCGAGATGCCGCAGCGCGAGGATGCGTTGCCCTCGATGACGAGCAGCCCGCCCTTGCCGGTGGCGCCGGCATACTGGCTGGCGTCGCCCTTGATGACGATCGAGCCCGACATCATGTTTTCGCCGACGCCAGGTCCGGCCGAGCCGTGCACGGTGATGGCAGCGCCGTCATTCATCCCGGCGCAGTAGTAGCCGACGCTGCCGCGCACATCGATGCTGACCGGCTGGTCGACGCCGACGGCAACCGAATGGCTGCCCTTCGGGTGCAGCACTTCCCACGCCGTTTCGTTGGAGCCGGGCGTCAGATTGTGAAGCGCCTGGTTGAGCTCTCGCAGCGACGACACATTGAGATCGAAGACCCGGGACGCCTGGTCTTGCGCCGCCTTCGAAAGTTTGGTTGCCGGCATGGGCTCAATGCTCCCAGAAATAGACGGTTGCGGGTTCCGGTTCCCAGACCCTCGCATTGTCTATGCCGGGCAGTTTGGTCAGCGCGCGATATTCCGAGCCGAAGGCGACATACTGGTCGGTCTCGGCCATGACGGCGGGCTTGCAGGCGATCGGATCGCGCACCACGCCGAAACCGTTCTTGGTGCCGACGACGAAGGTGAAGAAGCCGTCGAGGTCGGACAGCGTACCTTCCAGCGCCTCGCCGAGGTTCTTGCCATGCGCCATCTGCGAGGAGAGATAGGCGGCGGCGACCTCGGTGTCGTTCTCGGTCTCGAATTTCATGCCCTCCCGCACCAGCTCACGCCGCACATTGTTGTGGTTGGACAGCGAGCCATTGTGCACCAGGCACTGGTCGGCGCCGGTCGAGAACGGATGCGCGCCCATAGTGGTGACGGCCGATTCCGTCGCCATGCGGGTATGGCCGATGCCATGCGTGCCGGTCATCGAGCGGACGTCGAAGCGGTCGACGACCGCTTCCGGCAGACCGACTTCCTTGTAGATTTCCACCGCTTCGCCGGCGCCCATGATGCGCACGTCGGGGCGGATTGACTGCAGCGCTTCGCGCGCGGCATCGACCTTGTCGGGCGCGGTTCTCAACACTGCATGGGTGGACTTCACCGCTATGCTCACCGGCGCGCCGATGGCCTTCGCGAGTTCGGCGTCGAGGCCGCGGAAATCGCGCTCGGGCTTCGCGGACTGGATGGTGATCTTGGCTTCATTCCTGGAAGGCGCGCCATAGATGGCAATGCCGGCGCTGTCGGGGCCGCGATCGCTGAGCGATATCAGCATCTGCGACAGCATCGAGCCGAGCTGCGGCTCAAGCGACTTGTCTTTCAGAAAAAGTCCGACGATTCCACACATGTCAGCCTCCCGACGTTACCACTAGACGATGATGTATCGAATGCGTCGTGCGAATTCAATCGTATGAAAAAAATATTCCTGTAGTTACGTATCCGGCTCGATGCGGCCTTGTGAACTATCGCCGCCGTCGCGGGCGCTGTGAATCCATGTGGCGGTGCGGATGCGGGCTATTCTGTAGGCATCGAGGATCGACAGCGCATAGATCAGGAAGCCGCCGGCGTGGCGGCCGACGAAGCTGGCATCGGCCGGCGCGATCTTGGCCGTCACCCAGGCGAGGATCACCATGAAGAACAGGAACTGCAGGCCGCGCACGGGCACGCCCAGAATGACGTGGCCGCTGGCCGGTAAGACGATGGCAGCGCCGAGCACCAGATACGGGTTTGTCGGTGCGGGTGCGCTCATGCGACCTGCCTTTCCTGTCGGTTGATGGCATCGCGCAGCACTGAGGCCGAGGTCAGCAGTCTCTCGACCAGCGTTGGATCCAGCCTTGCGCCGCCGAATGCGGCCTGCCGGAACACGCCGTAGCGCGCCCGCTCGGCCTCGGCCAGCAGCCAGACGATGCGCACGCCGTTCGGGGTGATCAAGAGTTCCTTGGCGCGGCCTTCGGCAAAGATGTCGAGATGGCTGGCGATCAGGTTCTGCGGAAAGCGCGCCGCCCTGAGGTCGGTTCGCAGCACGGCTTCAGCCGGAAATCCCGGAGCCTTCGGCAGCGTATGCTGAAGATGATCGAAATTGGAGAAGGTCGTCGGCGAGCCCGGCCGCATCATCATGTCGAAGGTCGCCGGCACCGCAACCGGCTCTGTGATCGTGACACTCAACCATCGCGCCGGCAGCTTTCGCGTTGCCAGCGTGTCGACGATGGTGCGCAGCTGCACGCGCTGTCCGTTCCATGTGCCGGCCCAGGTGACAACGCCGGCTGTGCCATCGGAGACATCAACGGCATCTGTGATGACGGTCCGGATGCTGGCTGCCTCGGCTGCAAGATCAGCCTTGGCCTTTTTGCGGCTGGCGCGCGTATGCCAGGCGAGGTGCAGGACGAGAGCCACGGCGACCGCCCCGGCCAGCAATGCTGTCGTCACGTCAGACACCTCGTCACGCCATGCCCGCCCAGACCGGCAGGCCCTCTCCTGTCAATAGCCCTGCGGCTTCGGCCACGGCATGGTGAACTGGTCGCCGCGGCGCACATAGCGGTAACGGTAGAAGTGGAACCACAGCGAGATCAGGAAGTAGAAGGCGACCATGGCGATCAGCTGCGTGCCGTAGCCGAGGAAGATCGCAAAGAAGGTCACCACGCAGAGGCAAAACAGCACGATCGCCGGGATCGGGTGGAACGGGTGCGTATAGCCGCGGCGGATCGTGCCCAGCGGCCACTTTTTGCGGAACATCATGATGTTTATGCTCATGAAGGTGTATTGCAGCACGCCCGACAGGATTGAGAAGGTGATCGCCTGGTTGAGGTCGGCGATGAAGGCGAAGGCGAGCGCGATCGGCAACAGGAACAGGATCGAGCGATAGGGCGTGCGGTATTTCGGGTGCACGGCCGAGAACCATGTCGGCAGATAGCGGTCGCGTCCAAGCGAGAACCACGCGCGGGCCGCATCGTTGATACAGCCATTGGCCGACGCCAGTGCCGCGAGCAGCGTGGCGACGAACAACAGGTTTTCCAGCAGCGGGCTGCCGGTCAGCTTGCCGGCGTCCCACAAGGGATAATAGGTGATACCGAGGTACTCCCAGGGCATCAGCGAGGCGCAGACATACCAGGTCATGGCGGCGGCGATCAAAAGCGTGATCATGCCGGCCATGGTGCCGTAAGGCAGCGAACGCGCCGGCGAGCGCACTTCCTCGGCGGCCTGCGTGGTGCCTTCGATGCCGAGATAGTACCAGATGCCGAACTGGAAGGCCGCGATGACGCCGATCCAGCCATAGGGCAGCGCATTGCCGGGGGTGACCAGTTCGTTGAGCTTCAGCACAGCACCCTGCGTCCAGGGGCTGACCGAGAAGAACAGGATAACGATCGAGACATAGGCTATCGCCGTGATGACGAAGTTGACGTTGAGCGTCATCAGCACGCCGCGATAGTTCAGCCATGCCAGCACGACGATGGTGGCGGCAATGAAGGAGTTGTGGGTGAGCCCTTCGACGCCGGCCTTGGCGACGATGGTGTCGCCGAGCAGGATGGCGTCCGAAACCTCCAGCATGGTGTAGGCAAAGACCAGGAACAGCGCGACGTTGAAGGCCATCAGCGGCCCGACAATGTGCTTAGCCTGCGCGTATTGGCCGCCGGCGGCGGCAACCGTCGATGTCACCTCGGAGTCGATCATGGCGACCGAAGTGTACAAGAGCCCGACCACCCAGCAGACGATCAGCGCCGCCAGTGCGCCGCCCTTGTCGGCCGAGAAATTCCAGCCGGTGAATTCGCCGACCAGCACGATGCCGACGCCAAGCGCCCAGACATGGGCGGGGCCGAGCACGCGTAGCAGTGAAACTCTGTCGCCGTGTATTGCCGGTTCAAGCGTGATCGTCATTGTTCAATCCCCACTCAGATCCGGTGTTTTTCGGAAGCGGCTTCAAGCTCGCCTTCGCGCGAGGAAGTCAGCACCTCCTCGGAATAGGTCGTGTCGATCTTGAACCAGTCGTAGAGCATCCACAGCGCAAGCACGACCGAGATGCCCCACGATGCGTAAGAGAGTGCGACCCACATGAGCGTGCTTCCCCAAAATCTCTGGCGTTACTTGTCGTCGAACTTTTCGTTGATGACGTCGCGATATTCGCGGTCGGAGGCGCGGAACAGGAAGACGAAATAGCCGATCAGCACCGCCGCCATGATGATCAGCGTCGGCCAGTCGATGATGTAGTGGAAGCGGTTCTGGATGATGTCGTGCGCGGTCTCCGGCGTATAGCCGAGCTTTTCCCAGATCGAGGCCATGGTCGGGTTCTGTCCCAACGCTTCCCAGGTTTTGGCATCGAGCGCGTCGATGGATTTCGCCGCACCCGCCAGGCCGAGTTTCAATGGCAGCCACAGCGCCACGAAAATGGCGACCACGACGACCACGATATCGAAAATCTGCCCGGCCTTGCCTTGTTCCGGCGGCGTGTAGCGCGACATGTCTTCTACCCCTCAGGACGTTCTGTTTTCAGGACTTGCGGCTGCGGGCCGCGTCGGCGTTCTTGATGTCGAGACCGTAGATGAAGTCCTTGTCTTCCTTGTAGTGATTGACCATCGCCAGGATGGCGGCCGTATTGAAGATCAGCACGGCGGCGGCAGCGATGGCGACGACGATCTTGATCCCGGTGTCCGGGATGTAGGGCCATGTCATGACGAGCACGAAGAGGATCGTCGCCCAAAGGCAGATGATCAGGAGCGCGGACCCGCGCAGGTCGGAACGGTACAGCGTTTCGATGCGCTGCTGCAGGTCTGACATCGGTTTCCCCTTTTCCAGCGCCCGACCCCGAATTGGCCGCCCGCTGCCTCTTTCAACAGAGTGAAATTTTTTTCATAAATTCGGGCCGAATCCAGCAATTGTCAAGCCGATTTTACGTTGGGTTAACCGTTTGTCCCCAGCCGCGAATTTTGCCTGACAATGAAATTATTTGCTTCCGGGTATTGCGGCATCAGGACGTTTGCGATCAATATTCGACCAAATGCTCCCGCCTCGCGCAGGGAGCCGGGAACACAATAGAATTTTCGAACGGAGGATTTGCGGATGACGGCATCCTGGAGATTTTCGACCCTGGCGGATCGCCATCGCGCGTTAGGCTCGAAGCTCGAAGACTGGAGCGGCATGGGCACCGCCTGGACCTACGACAAGGACGCCGACGAGGAATACACCGCCATCCGCACCAGGGCCGGGCTGATGGATGTGTCGGGCCTGAAGAAGGTTCACATCACCGGGCCGCACGCCTCACACCTCATCGACCTGGCAACGACGCGCGACGTGGAGAAGATCTATCCCGGCAAGTCGGCCTATGCCTGCATGCTGAACGAGGCCGGAAAATTCACCGACGACTGCATCCTCTACCGCACCGGGCCGAACGCCTGGATGGTGGTGCACGGCTCCGGCACCGGCCATGAGGAATTGCAGCGCGCTTCCGTCGGCCGCGACGTATCGCTGCGCTTCGACGACAATCTGCACGACCTGTCGCTGCAGGGACCGACCGCGGTCGACTATCTCTCAAAGCATGTGCCGGGCATTCGCGACCTCAACTATTTCCATCATATGCAGACGCAGCTGTTCGGCTTTCCCGTCATGATCTCGCGCACCGGCTATACCGGCGAGCGCGGCTACGAGATATTCTGCCGCGGCCAGGACGCCGGCACGATCTGGGACAGGATCCTCGACGAGGGCAAGAGCGCCGGCATCATTCCGTGCCGCTTCACCACGCTCGATATGCTGCGCGTCGAAAGTTATTTGCTGTTTTATCCCTATGACAACTCGCAGAAATATCCGTTCGAGAACGAAGGCCCCGGCGACACGCTGTGGGAGCTCGGCCTCGACTTCACCGTCAGCCCCGGCAAGACCGGCTTTCGCGGCGCCGAAGAGCATTACCGCCTCAAGGGCAAGGAGCGCTTCAAGATCTACGGCGTGCTGCTCGACGGCAAGCAACCCGCGGATGAGGGCGCGCCGGTCTATCGCGACGGCAAAAAGGTGGGCGTGGTCACCTGCGCCATGTATTCGCCGCTGGTCGAGAAATCGATGGGCATCGCCCGCCTCGACGTCGACTGCGCGGTCAAGGACACCAAGCTCGAGATCCGCAACAAGAGCGGTTCGATCAGGGCGACGGCGCAGCCTCTGCCCTTCGACGATCCCAAAAAGACCAAGCGCACGGCGAAAGGCTGAGGCACAATCGACAGCGAGGGGTTTCGAGGTACGAAGTAGAGAATGGCAGCCAAAACGATCATCAGCCGGCCCATTTACGGAACCCTGTCCCCGCAGCCCGGCAAGCATCATCTTTTCGTGGCGGATGCGGAAGGCGCGCTGGCGATCGTCGATATGGCAAGGACGGCGCCCCCCGGCTTCTTCGACGGCGCCGAAATCGTCTTCATTCCCGGGGCCGACGGCAAGCATGTTGCCGCTCTTGAGGCACTGAAGTCCGCGCAATTTCATGTCGCGCCAACCTTCGCCAGCCTGCTGCCCCGGCTGAAGCAGACGCTTGCCAACGCGCATATGGGCCTGCGCCTCTATCTCGCCGGCACCGAAGGGCTGATCGGCCAGGCCATGCAGGTGGCGCTCGAAGCCGGCATCGATCATACCTCCATGCAGACCGAGCATCGCGGCTCATTGGCGCGGCGCATGCAGTGCGTGCATTGCAAAGGCATCACCGAAAATGTGACGACGCAGCCGGCCACCTGCGCGCATTGCGGCCTGCTGCTTCTGGTGCGCGATCATTATTCGCGACGGCTGGCAGCATTCCAGGGCGTCTGCATAAATGCCGAGGATCGCTCGGAGATTCCTCCCATCGAGGAGGTCTTCCCATGAGCACCGGCACCACCAAGCTCGATGTCGTCGTCAGCGACGTCGTCCCGGTCAACGAACTGGTGACGCGCTTCCATTTCCGCCGCCGTGACGGTGAGCTTTTGCCGACCTTTTCCGGCGGCGCCCATGTCGTGGTCGAGATGCGCGATGGCGACCGCACAAGGCTCAATCCCTATTCGCTGATGGGATCGCCGCTCCACACCCGCGAATACACCATCTCGGTGCGCCGCGACGATGTCGGCCGCGGCGGCTCGTTGTTCATGCACCGGAGCGTCAAGCCCGGCCTGGAGATGGTGGTCAGCTACCCCGTCAATCTGTTCTCGCTCGACCTCAGGGCAAAGAAGCATCTGATGCTTGCCGGCGGCATCGGTATCACGCCGTTCATGGCGCAGACCGCGCAGCTCGCCGGGTCCGGCGGCAATTTCGAGCTGCACTACACCTGCCGCACCGCCTCGCTCGGCACCTATGCCGATGTGCTGCAGGAGCGCTATGGCCGTCGCGTCCGGCTCTATCACGACGACCGCGACGAGCGCATCGAACTCGACCGTCTCTTGTCCTCGCAGCCGCTCGGCACCCATCTCTATGTCTGCGGCCCGGCCGGCATGATCAACTGGGTGCGCGAGCGCGCCACGGCTCTCGGCTGGCCGGCGGAGACCGTGCATTACGAGCATTTCGCGGCACCCCAGCCCGGCCTGCCGTTCGACGTCACACTTGCCGTCAGCGCCAAGTCCATCCGCGTCGGCGAGCAGCAGAGCCTGCTCGAAGCCATCGAGGCCGCCGGCGTCGATCCGCCCTATCTCTGCCGCGGCGGTGTCTGCGGCCAGTGCGAGACCAACGTCATCTCGCATGACGGCAAGTTCATCCACAACGACCACTGGCTGAGTGAGGAAGACCACCGCTCCGGCTGCAAGATCATGCCGTGCGTGTCGCGCTTCGAAGGCAAGTCGCTGGTCCTGGAAAGATAGGAGGCGAGCTTGGGCATCACCTTTCGCAAGGAAACGTTTCGCGACGATTTCACCTTCAGGAACAGCCCGGAACACATCAGGCGGTTTCCGTTTCCGTTCCACGAAGACAGCTACATGTATGCGGTCAACATCGAGCCGCATGTCGTCGGTCCCAAGGGCAGCGTGCTGGAAAACCTGATCGACGTCGACGAGCACTATGTCGCCGAGATGCAGGACCGCGCTTTGGTGCTGGCCGAGGATCCGCTGCGCTGCCAGTCGCTGCCGCACATGACGCTGGCCGGCTGGGACCTGCTCGAACTTTTGATGGAGCAACAGGCACTTGGCTATCCCGAGCATTTCACCCTGATCCGCGACGGCGACCGCTGGCGCTGGATCAACCGGCCGCTCGGCATCGACGACACCTTCACCTTCGGCGACACCTCGACACTGCCTTACGGGCCGATGGAGTACATCACCCGCCAGAGCCAGGGCGATTTTTGCATCCTCGACCAGCGCGACGGCAATCTGTGGATGGATGCCGGCATGGTCACCACCCAGGCCGACTGGTCGCTCGATTTCGACATCGGCATGAATTTTTTCGAATGGCACGCGCCGGTGCCGCTGGCGCATGAAAAGGGCATTTTCGTCAGGGCGCTGAAGTTCCTCACCAACATCCAGCAGGGCAAGCCGGCGCGGCGGCTGAACTGGACGATGACCATAAACCCGCGCCTCGACACCAGCCCGGAGAATTACCACAAATGGGGCCCGGACCGCGCGACGGTGACGCCCGAAAATGTCGGCGACAAGGTGCATCTGCGCGTCGAACTGCAAAGCTTCTGGCGCTTGCCGCGCTCGAACGGCATCGTCTTCCCGATCCGCTGCTATCTGATCAAGATGAACGAACTGGTGACACAGCCGAAATGGGCAAGGCGACTGCACCGGGTGATCCGGGATTTGCCGGAAGAGCTGGCCACCTACAAGGGCCTGACGCGGTATCGGCCGACGCTGCTCGAATGGCTGTCGAAGTTGGATGATGGCAGTGCGACGTCACCGGGGTTCGGGCCGGACTAAAGGCCCCCTCATCCGGCCGCTGCGCGGCCACCTTCTCCCCGAGCGGAGAAGAGATCGCCAGCGCTGACGCCAGACTCCTCTCCCCTCGGGGAGAGGTCGGATTGCCCCGAATTGCTCTTGCAATTCGGCCTTGGCAATCCGGGTGAGGGGGCTGCGGCGGTCCGATTACCCAGCGCTATTCTGCGGATAGCAAATGATCGACAGATACCGCATCGGCAGTTTTGTCAGCTGCTCCGGCCCATGCGGCGCATCGGCGTCGAAGAACAGGCTGTCGCCCGGCTTCATCGGATAGAGGTTGCTGCCGTGCCGGTACACCACCTCGCCCTCCAGCATGTAGAGGAATTCCATGCCCTCATGCTGGAAGGTCGGGAACACATCCGAATCCTCGGTCAGTGTGATCAGATAGGGTTCGACGACGACGCCGCTGGTGTTGGAGCCGATATGGCCGAGCAGATTGTATTGATGGCCGGCGCGGGTGCCGCGGCGTTCGACATCTAGCCCTTCGCCGGCCTTGACGAAGACGGCGCTGCGCTCTTCCTCGAAACGCCGGAAGAAGGCGGTGACGGGAACGCCGAGCGCCCTGGACAGCGCCTGCAGTGTGGTCAGCGACGGCGAGGTGATGCCGTTCTCGATCTTCGACAGCATGCCCAGCGAAATATCGGTGGCGACGGCGAGATCGGCGACGGTGATGCCGAGCTTCTTGCGGAAGGCGCGCACCTCGCGCCCGATCGCCACCTCCAGCACTTTTTCGCGCTTGTCGCGAATGGCGTGCGGATTCTGCGTCAGCGGCGCGCGGATGGCCTTCCCATCAGCGGAGGTCTTCGGCAGCGGCTTTGCTTTTGCCGAAGCGGGACCAGCCTTGGAGTCGGAACTTGTCTTCGCCATCTCGCCCCCGAATCCCTGTGATTTATTTCACTCCAGGTGAACATATTCGGTGCCGATACAGAAACGCAACCGCGACAGCAAGCCCTTAAGTCGAATGGTGTCCGCTCAGGATTTGCGCTGTCATCAGTTTCTGCTGGAAATCTGGTGGGGCGAAATGCGGTTTCGCCATAAGCCCAGTTGACAGCATCGAAGAGGCAATTACTGTCACTGTGAGTGAAATTTGTTTCGTAAGAGCAATCCTAAGAAAAGCGTGAAGCGGTTTTCCCATAGGAACTGCGTCAAAGTCGAAATCATCCCGGGAGGCCTGCCATGAAAACGCGCGTTGCCGTCATTGGAGCGGGGCCATCCGGTCTGGCCCAGCTCAGGGCCTTCAAGTCGGCTGCCGACAAGGGCGCCGAGATCCCCGAAATCGTCTGCTTCGAAAAGCAGTCGGACTGGGGCGGCCTGTGGAACTACACCTGGCGCACCGGCCTCGACGAGCATGGCGACCCCGTCCACGGCTCGATGTACCGCTACCTCTGGTCGAACGGACCGAAGGAGTGCCTGGAATTCGCCGACTACACATTCGAGGAGCACTTCGGCCGTCCCATCGGCTCCTACCCGCCACGCGCGGTGCTGTGGGATTACATCAAGGGCCGGGTCGAGAAATCAGGCCTGCGCAAATGGGTGCGCTTCAACAGTCCGGTGCGCATGGTGACCTTCTCGGACGAGACGAGAAAATTCACCGTCACCGCGCATGACCGCACGAACGACGTCACCTACTCCGAGGAGTTCGACAATGTCGTCGTTGCCTCAGGGCATTTCTCGGTTCCCAATGTTCCTTATTTCGAAGGCTTTTCGACGTTCAACGGCCGTATCCTGCACAGCCATGATTTCCGCGATGCTATGGAGTTCAAGGGCAAGGACATACTGATCATCGGCCGCTCCTATTCTGCCGAGGACATCGGCTCGCAGTGCTACAAATACGGCGCCAGATCGATCACTTCCAGCTACCGCTCCAAACCGATGGGGTTCAAATGGCCGGAGAACTGGAAGGAAGTACCGCTGCTGCAGAAGGTCGTCGGCAAGACGGCGCACTTCAAGGATGGCACCACCAAGGACGTCGACGCCATCATCCTGTGCACCGGCTACCTGCATTCCTTCCCGTTCCTCACGGAAGAGCTGAAACTGAAGACCGCCAATCGCATGTGGCCGGACGGGCTCTATGAGGGCGTCGTGTGGGAGAAGAACCCGAAACTGTCCTATATCGGCATGCAGGACCAGTTCTACACTTTCAACATGTTCGACGCCCAGGCCTGGTTCGCCCGCGACGTCATCATGGGCCGTATCAAGCTGCCGTCGGTACAGGCGATGGCCGAGCACGGCGCCAAGTGGCGGGCACGCGAAGAGACGCTGGAAGACGCCGAGCAGATGATCTGGTTCCAGGGCGACTACACCAAGGAATTGATGGACCAGACCGACTATCCCGGCTTCGACGTCGAGGCGGTCAACCAGACCTTCATGGAGTGGGAGCACCACAAGGCGGAAGACATTATGAGCTTTCGCGACCACGCCTACCGCTCGCTGATGACCGGCACCATGGCGCCATTGCACCATACGCCCTGGCTGCAGGCGCTGGACGACTCGATGGAAAGCTATCTCCAGGTGAAGGGCGTGGCGGCGGAATAGGTCGGCGTGATGCAAAACAATGCGCCGGCACCGGCCCAGTTTCAATTCAGAGGGTAGTCGGGAGCCGCATCGGTCTCCGTCACCTTGACCCACACCAATTCGCTATAATAGGCACCCTCCGGGCCGGTGCCGTACATGGACAGTCTGTCAGCCATCAGCAGATGTGTCATGTCGTTGAGTGCCCGGCCGGTCGGCTCCTCGGGCCAGGCGAAGACGCCGTCGGTTTTGGCGCCGAACCTCACATCGGTGCAGCCGAAATCGATCTCGACCTTCCAGGATAGCAACGGCCTGATATCGCTGGGCGGCGGGCGCGGCGGATCGGGCTGCTCGAAGTGATGGTCGACCGAGACTCTCGTCGGCACTGCCGGCGTGATGCCTTTGGCTTTGAAGGAGGCGATGGCGTCGTCGCCAAATCTTGCGAGCAGGCCAGCGTGCCATAACCGGTAGGTCGCGCGGAAAAAGCCGCTGACCCGGATAGATTTGCCGTCGTTGTTGAAGACGTTCACAGCGGCGTAGAAACGGCGCAGTCGTGGCGCCAGCGCCGGCCAGTCGCATTCGGCCGGTGTCCCCGGCGTCGAGATGAAATCGTCAAGCAGATCGCTGCCGCGCACATTGGCGTTCAGCACCGTGCAATCCTCACCATGGATATGCCAGTGCCGCCGGAGCTCGGCTGCTGCGATGCCAGGCTTGCGCAGCTCTTCCACCGAGGCGCGAACCCGAGCAATCGCGTAGGACGTAGCCGCATCCAACGTCTCAAACCCCGAAACCACATGCTCGCCGGTCTTGGCCATGTCGAAGACGACGACAGTAAAAGGCGGTTCGCGCTGATCGGACATTCGGCAGCAAGCTCAGGCTGGTCGAGGATGAAGCAGCTTTCCGCGCGAAAATGCGCCAAAGTCAAGAGCTGGAGCGCGGCCTGCCATTTCCAGAAGAGGCGAACTCCAGAAGAGGCGAAACCGTCTATCCGAGCCGTGCTTGAGCTTTCGCGGCTCAGGGGTCGAAGACCGACCGCGATGATGTCGATGGCAGGTTGTTGCCAGCCCGCGACAATGCCGCGACTTTGGACAGTGCGACCAACACTTCCTGGCCGAGATCGCGTGTGCCGGCCACGGGGCAGGTGATGATCATCACTTCAATCCAGCGGATAGTCGGGAGGCGCCTCCGTCTCGGTCACCTTGGCGGCTAGTATCTCGCAGTCGTTGGCCCAGTCGGGGCCATCGCCGCGCATGGCCATCATGTCGGCCATCAGCAGGAACTGCATGGTTCTGAGCGCCCAGTCGGTGGGCTCTTGCGGCCAGGCGAAGATTCCGGCGGCGTCGCCGCCGAACTTCACGTCATGGCAGACAAAACCGACCTCGACCTTC
Source organism: Mesorhizobium sp. M0626 (assembly GCF_040320665.1). NCBI lineage: Bacteria > Pseudomonadati > Pseudomonadota > Alphaproteobacteria > Hyphomicrobiales > Phyllobacteriaceae > Mesorhizobium > Mesorhizobium sp. M0626. Next base: position 21,326 of record NZ_JAMYQD010000011.1, read on the forward strand.
CAGGATCGCAGCGTCACGCCTGGCGGCGGGTAGGGCGGGTCGGGAAGCTCGAAGTAATTGGCGACCATGAGCTTCGTCGGCTCCGCCGGCTCGATCCCCTTGGCCTTGAAGGCGGCAATGGCGTCGTCGCCAAAGCGCTCGAGGAGGCCGTCTCGCGTCAGCCTGTAGGTCGAGCGAAAGAAGCCGCCCGCCCAGACGGATTCGTTGTTGCCGTTGGAGATCAGCAGCGAGGCGCGGAAGCGGCGCAGCCTTGGCGCGAGAACTTGCCAGTTGCATTCGGCCGGCATCGACGGCGTCGCAATGAAATCGTCGAGTAGATCGCTGCCGCGCACTCCGGCGTTCAGCACCGAACAGTCTTCGCCATAGAGGTGCCAGAGCTGGCGAAGCTCAGCAGTGGCGATGCCGGGCTTGCGCAACTCCTCCACCGAGGCGCGAACCCGCGCAATGGCGTAGGACGTCGCCGCCTCCAGCGTCTCAAACCCCGAAACTACGTGCTCCCCGTCCGGCTCGCCGGTCTTGGCCATGTCGAAGACGAGTACGGCAAAAGGCGGTTCGCCGGGATTGGACATTCAACAATTATCCTAGTCTTGCCCGCGCCTTCGCCGTCCAGGCATTGAACAGCCGGTCTGCGACGATGCCGATGAAAGCGATGGCGAGACCCGCGACAATGCCGCGTCCGGAATCGGCCTTGGACAGCGCGATGAAGACTTCCTGGCCGAGGTCGCGTGTGCCGACCATGGCGCAGATGATGATCATCGCCAGCGCCATCAGGATCGTCTGGTTGACGCCCAGCATGATTTCGGGAAGCGCCAGCGGCAATTGCACGCGAAAGAAGGTCTGGCGCGGCGTGCAGCCGGAAACCTTCGCCGCCTCGATCAGCGCCGGCGGCACTTGCCGGATGCCGTGATTGGTGTAGCGGATCGCTGGCACCACGGCGAACGCGACCGTTGCGATCATGGCGGTGACGTCGCCGACCCGGAACAGCATCACCACGGGAATGATGAAGCAGAAGGACGGCAGCACCTGCAGCGTGTCGATGATGGGCGTGACGATCTTTTCGAAGCGGTCGCTGCGGGCGGCCGCGAGACCGATCGGAATGCCGATCAGGCAGGCGATGAAGGCCGAGATGCCGCAGAGATAGACTGTGGCCATAGTCTTTTCCCAAAGGCCGGTGACGGCGCAGAAGGCGGTCAGCGCCGCGACAAGGGCGGCCAAACGCAGGCCACTGAGCTGATAGCCGGCGAGGCCGAGCAGGGCCACCGCGCCGAGCCACGGAAAGCCTTCGCAGAAGGCGCGCAGCGGGTTCAGTACATTGAGGATGAGCGCCACGCGAAACGCTTCGATCACGTCGAAGAAGTTGATCGTCACCCAGCTCACCGCCGCCTTCCACAGTGGCGCGGTGGTGAAGGTGATCTCCTTCGGCACCGCTGCGAAGGCCGGTACGAACAGGCCGAGCAGCGTCGTCACGACCAGGATGGCGATGGCCAGCGACAGATTGGGATAGCGCCGCCAAACGCTCTGGTTCGCCTGCCGTTGAACGTGGTCTTTTGCCTGCTTATGCGCGATCGCCTGGCTCAGCCGGTCGAGCGCGATTGCGAGCGCCACAATGGCGAGCCCGGCTTCCATCGCTTCGCCGACCTTCAGCGCACGCAGCGCCAGCAGCACATCATAGCCGAGGCCGCCGGCGCCGATCATCGAGGCGATGATCACCATGTTCAGCGCCAGCATGATCACCTGGTTGACGCCGATCATCAGTGTCGGCCGCGCCGACGGCAGCTGCACGCGCCACAATTTCTGCCGCGCCGTGCAGCCGGCCATCTCTGAGAAATCGTCGATCTCGGAGGGCACCCGCGACAGACCCAGCATCGTTGCCCGCACCATGGGCGGCGTGGCGAAGATGGCGGTGGCGATCATCGCCGAGACCGGGCTGTTGCCGAACAGGAGCAGCATCGGGATGAGATAGGCGAAGGTCGGGATGGTCTGCATCAAATCGAGGGCAGGGGAGATGATCAGCCGCTCGGCCCATGGCTTGCGCCACGCCCAGATGCCGGCGAACAGGCCGGTGACGATGCAGAACGGCACCGCGATGGAAATCAGTGCCAGTGTCAGCATGGCGCTGGTCCACTGGCCGAACAGCGCGGTGTAGAGGAAGCAGCCGCCGACCAGCATGCCGAGTTTTCTACCGCCCACGGCGTGCCCGGCGATGAAGGCGGCTACGCAGACGCCGATCCAGGACAGGCGCGGCAGGACATAGGCATCGGCACCGTGACCAATCTTGAAATTCTTGGCCAGCAGGTCGAGCGCGAAATCGAGGGGAACGCCGAGCACCGCGGTGATCGAGCGGGTCAGCCAGGACAAGTTCGACTTGATCCAGCGCATCAGCGCACTGACCCAGTCGGCGACGGGAACGACCGCATCGGCCGGATAGTCGACCGCCCATGGCAGCCTCTCCTGCAGCAGGAATACCACCAGCACGGCGGCCAGCGCCAGCGCCCAGATCAGCAGCCAGCGCTGAACCGGTGGCCTCGTTTGGCTGGCGCTTGCAGTCACCGTCATGCGCCGGCTCTTTGCTTGTCGATGCCGGCCAGCAGTCCGATCACGGCTTGCGGCGTCACCTCGCCGATCGACTTGCCGCTGCCGTTGACCACCGCGAACGGTTTTCCCGAAGCGACGATGCTGGCCGAGAAGCTGGCGATCCTGGCGTCGGGCGAAACCGTGCCGCCATGCTCGGAGCCATCCAGGGCACGCATCAGGCTGCGCGCCGAAATCACCTTGGCGCGGTCGACATCCCGGGTGAATTCGGCGACATAGTCGGTCGCCGGATTGACCACCAGTTGCTCCGGTGTGCCGATCTGGATGACCTCGCCGTCCTTCATGATGGCGATGCGGTCGGCCAGCCTGATCGCCTCGTCGAAATCATGGGTGATGAAAACGATGGTCTTGTGCAGCATGGTCTGCAGCCGCATCAGCTCGTCCTGCATCTCGCGGCGGATCAATGGGTCAAGCGCCGAGAACGGCTCGTCGAGGAACCAGATCTCCGGCTTGGTCGCGAGGCTGCGGGCAATGCCGACGCGCTGCTGCTGGCCGCCGGAGAGTTCGCGCGGATAGAAATGCTCGCGGCCGCGTAAGCCCACGAGATCGATCACCTCCCGCGCTCTCGCTTCGCGCGTCGGCCGGTCTTGGCCCTGGATACTCAGCGGGAAGGCAATGTTCTCCAGCACGTTCAGATGCGGCAGCAGCGCGAAATTCTGGAACACCATGCCCATGCGATGGCGCCGCAGTTCGATCAGCGCCGAATCGGAAATCTTGAGCAGATCGTTGCCTTCGAATTCGACCTTGCCGTGGGTCGGCTCGACCAGCCGCGACATGCAGCGCACCAGCGTCGACTTGCCGGAGCCGGACAGCCCCATAATGATGAAAATCTCGCCCTGGCGGATTTCGAGATCGACGGCGCGCACCGCGCCGACCAGTCCGGCCGCGGCGATGTCGGCCATGCTGGCCTTGCCGTCACGCTCGCGGATGAAGCTGGCCGCGTTCGATCCGAACAGTTTCCAGACATTACGGCAGGCAAGCTTTATCGGCCGCACATCCTCCGGCGTGCCAGTTGCCTGCGGTTCAGTCGCTTCCGTCATCCAATGGTCCTTCTGGAAAATGGAGATAAGACCCGGCCGCTAGGGCCGGGTCTGGCTTCCAGTCAGGCGATCACTGCGCCCAGGCTTTCCAGTCTGCTTCGTGGGCGGCGATCCAGGCGGCGGCGACATCTTCGGGCGTCTTGCCGCCGAGGTCGATCTCGCCGCTCATCTTGTTGAGCTCATCGGTGTCGATCGTGTACGCCTTGGCCACCTTGTAGGCGACCGGCCATTTGTCCTTCATGCCGGACCAGGAGTATTTCCAGATTTCGCCATGCGGTTTGCCGCAATCATATTTGGCATCCGGGTTGGTGCCCCATTTCGGGTCGGTGTAGCACTCGGGCGTATACTCCGGGAATTCGACCCACTCGCCCTTGTACTTGGCCGGCGCCCAATGCGGCGAATAGATCCACAGCATGATCGGCGCCTTGCGCTGATAGGCCGAGTCCAACTCGGCGAACATCGCCGCGTCGGTGCCGGCATGGATGACGGTGAAGGGCAGCTTCAGCGCCTCGACGCGCTCGTCGTCAAAGCCTTCCCAGGTTACCGGGCCGCCGAGATAGCGGCCCTTCGGCGCCGTCTCCGCTGTCGAGAACGCCTCGGCGCATTTCGGGTCCTTCAGCGCTTCCCAATTGGGCAGGCCGGGGCATTTCTCCTTCATATATTCGGGAAACCACCATTCCTCCTTGGCCTTCGGCCCGAGCTTGCCGAGCCGCTCGGTCTGGCCGGTGGCGTCTGAAGCCTTCATCGCTTCGCCGGCCGTCGTGTCCCAGAACTCCAGGCCGACATCGAGGTCGCCATTGGTGAGGCCGGTGGTCAGGCTGGAGAGGTAGTCGGCTGTCGGATATTCGACGGTATAGCCGAGCTTTTCGAGGATACCGCCAAGGATCTTGGCGTTGAGGTTGACGCTGGTCCAGTCGAACAGCGCGATCTTGATCGGGTCGTTGGATTCAGGTGCTGCTGCGTGGACCGGTGATGTAAGCGCACTTGCGGCGGCAAGCGCCAAGGCTCCCATTGATAGGTTCGAAATCACACTGCGAAATGACATGCTTGTTCTCCTGTCAAACCATGTGGAAATTTCTTGATCGTTCCCTTCTTGCGTCTTTTCTTGATTGTGTTGGAAAGGCGGGTCGTTACGCAAGCTCGTTCGCACCAAGCCAGTGCCGCGGCCGCAACTTGCGCAGGCGAAATGGTTGCTCGACTTGGTGTTTATGTGATGCCGGGCGGGCCCGCGTCATGGCATCGGATGGATTGCTGCGTGAGCAATCGTCAACGGATCGATCGCCGCTCCAGCGGCGCTCTCAGACGTGCGAGCCATCAAGGTCCCATGGTCTCGGCCGGCAAGCCCCATCCCCGCCAGGCCGTTTCATGGGATGGAATTATATATACCAACGTTCATGCGGCGCAACGGCTGATGCCCTGTGCACTGCGGAATTTCAGACTGGCGATTGCCAACCGCCAGAGCTGACGTTCACGACATGATCAGGCCGCCATCGACATTGATGGTTTGGCCGGTGATGTAGGTGGCGTCGTCGCTGGCGAGAAAGCTGACCAGGCCGGACACGTCCTCGCCGCTGCCGGCGCGTCCCATCGGGATGTTCTTCACCCATTCGGCCATCAGCTCGCCGGGCTTGTAGTCACCCATCAGCTTGCCCCACGCTGCGTCATTATAGGCCCACATGTCGGTGTCGATGATGCCGGGGCAGATGGCGTTGACGGTGATCTTTTCCTTGGCCACTTCCTTGGCCAGGCTCTGGGTAATGCCGACGACGCCGAACTTCGACGCCGCATAGTGCGGCGTGTAGATGAAACCCTGCCGCGCCTGGCCCGATGCCGTGTTGATCAGCCGGCCGCCGTCGCCATGCTTGCGAATGCGCGCGATCGCTTCCTGGCAGCACAGGAACACGCCCTTGGTGTTGACGGCCATCACCTTGTCCCACTCGGCCTCGGTCATCGCCTCGATCCGGGCGATGGTGATGACGCCGGCATTCTGCACCGAAATGTCGACACGGCCGAATTCCTTCTCGGCGAGGTCGTAAAGCGCGGTGACCTCATACTTCCTGGTAACGTCCATGCGCATCGACGCGACCTTGGCGCCTGCCGCTTTCAGGCCGGCGGCGACGTCCTCGACGCGGGTATCGATGGCGCTGACCACGACCGCGGCACCTTCCTCGGCGAAGCGCTTCGCCATCGCCGCGCCGATGCCACCGCTCGCGCCGGTGATGACCGCAGTCTTGCCTTCAAAACGCTTCTGCATCTTTTCTCCTTACCAGCAGACAAAACCGCCATCGACGATCAGGTCGATGCCGGTGACGTAACTCGCGGCGCGGCTGGCCAGGAACACGGTCGGGCCGACCATCTCTTCCGGCGTCGCCATGCGCCCCATGGGCGTGTCGCGTTCGAAGATCTTGATCTGTTCGGCGACCTCCGGCCGCTTGTTCATCGGCGTCAGCGTGTAGCCTGGGCTCACCACATTGACGCGCAGGCCGCGATCGGCCCATTCCATGGCGAGGCTTTTCGACATGTGGATGACCGCCGCCTTCGACGAATTGTAATGCGCCTGGGTCAGGCCGCGATTGACGATCGAACCCGACATGGAGGCGATGTTGATGATCGAGCCCTTGCGCCGCGTCAGCATGGCGCGCGCTTCGGCCTGGCAGGACAGGAACACGCCGCTGACATTCACGTCGTAGATTTTCTGCCATTTCTCCAGCGACAGCGTCTCGGCGGCCTCGGCTCCTGCAATGCCGGCATTGTTGACGGCGATGGTCAGCGCGCCGAGCTCCTTTTCCGTGCGCTCGACTGCGGTCGCCAGGTCGGCCTCCGACGTCACCGTCCCGGTCAGCACCACCGCCTTGCGGCCAAGCACGGCGATCCTGTGCGCGGTCTCATCCAGCCCGCCTTTCGAGGCATGGCCGAAACAGGCTATGTCGGCGCCGGCTTCGGCGAGCCCGATGGCAATGGCCTGGCCAATGCCGCTGCCGGCGCCTGTTACCACCGCTACGTCGCCGCTGAGATCGAATAGTTTCATGTTGTTCCCCCTCCTGAAATGAAGGGGCGCTAGTCTTTGCTGGCGCCCCGCGCGGTCCGGTCCTTGGGAGGATACCACCTGCTGCGCTTTGTTCCGACTCCTGTCCTCAGCTCGTGGCGAGTTCCATCACCGCGACATTGCTGGCCTCGCTGCGGCCGAGAATGCCGCGCTGGCGGCCGCGGCTCAGCACCAGCACGCGGTGCGACAGCCCCAGCACCTCCTCGAGGTCGGAGCTCACCACCACCACCGCCATGCCGGAACGGGCGAGGTCGGCGATGACGTCGTAGATCGCAGCGCGCGCACCGACATCGATACCGCGCGTCGGCTCATCGAGGATGAACACCTTCGGCGGGCGTGACACCCATTTGGCGATGATCACCTTCTGCTGGTTGCCGCCGGAAAGCTTGCTGACCGCCTGGCCAGGTTTGCCCTTGACCCCGAGCCTTGCGATGCCGGCTTCGGCGAATTTCTGCACCGCTTTCGGAAACACCCAGCCCTTCGGCGCGACATGGTCGAAATTGCCGAACGCCAAATTCTCGCCGATGGTCTGGTCGAGCACGACGCCTTGCGCCTTGCGGTCTTCCGGCACCAGCACGACGCCGGCCTTGATCGCTGCCGCCGGCCCGCTGAGATGCACCGATTTGCCGGCAACGCGCACCGAGCCCGACGAGATCGGATCGGCGCCGGCGATCGCCCGCACCAGTTCGGTGCGGCCGGCGCCGATCAACCCGGCAATGCCGAGGATCTCGCCTGCTTTGACCGAGAAGGAAACGTTGTTGAAGCTCTTCTCCGGCGAGGACAGGTTGTCGACCTCGAGCAGCGTCTCCTCGCGCGGCGGCGTCAAGTGTGGGAACATCCGCTCGACCGAGCGGCCGACCATCTGCTCCACTACTGTGCGCACGGGAATATCGGCGCGTTCGTGGCGGGCGACGATGCGTCCGTCGCGCATCACAACCACGCGGTCGGCAATCTGCGCGATCTCGTCGAGACGATGGCTGATGTAGATGAAGGACATGCCCTCCGCCTTGAGCTTGCGGATCTGCTGGAACAAAAGCTCCGTTTCCTCGCCGCCAAGCGCTGCGGTCGGTTCGTCGAAGATCAGCAATTCGGCATTGAGCGTCAACGCCTTGGCGATCTCGACCTGTTGCTGGGCGGCGATGCGCAGCGTGCCCACCTTGCGCTCGGGCGAGACGTCGAGGCCAAGCCGCTTCAACTGCGCCGAGGCCTTGGCGTTCATCGCTGCGCGGTCGATGCGGCCGCCGCGCATCGGCAGGCGCCCGACATAGACGTTCTCCGCCACCGACAGATCCGGCAGCAGCTTCAGTTCCTGATGGATCATGCCCACACCGGCATCGATGGCGGCGGCGGGCGAGGCGGGGGAATAGGGCTTCCCCCGCCAGATGATGGTGCCCGCGTCGGGCCGGGTCGAGCCGGCGATGATATTGGACACCGTCGACTTGCCGGCGCCGTTTTCGCCGAGCAGCGCCACAACCTCGCCCGGCCGCACCTCGAAGCTCGCATCGGCCAGGACCTGGACCGGTCCGTAGCTCTTGCAGAGGCCGTTGACGAAAAGCCCGTTGTGCGGGCTTTCGCTGTGGCGAGGATCAGGAGACATCGTGGCGCTCTCTCTAAGCGGTGCCGCAGGTTACGGGTGCTTGGCGATGAACTGCTCGACATTGTCCTTGGTGGTCAGCGTCGCATCCTGCAGCTGCTCGGCCGGAACGCTTTCGCCGGCCACCAGCTTGATCGCCGCATCAACGGCGAGCCGGCCCATGCCTTGCGTCTGCTGCGTCGCGGTGACGTCGAACACGCCGTCCTTCAGCGCCTTGAGTGCGGCCACGTCGCCATCGAAGCCGGCAACCCAGACCTTGTGGCCGGGATTGGCGACCTTGACCGCCTGTGCCGCGCCCAGCGCCAGCGCATCGGCCTGGCCGATGACGATGGAGACATCGGGATGCGACTGCAGCAGGTCCTGCGTCAGCTTGAAGCCTTCGTCCTGGTGCCAGCCTTCGCTCCACAATTCGCCGACCACCTTGATATCGGGATAGGCCTTGAGCGCTTCGCCGCAGCCCTTCGAGCGATCGACTTCCGGCGTGGTGCCCTTCTGGCCGTGGATGATGATCAGTTCGCCTTTGCCGCCGGCCTGCTTGGCGATGTAGTCGCACACCGCCTGCGCCGAGGCGACACTGTTGGTGGCGATGAAGGTGTCGCCGGGCGCGCCGTCGGCGTTGCGGTCGACATTGACGACCGGGATGCCGGCAGCCTTGGCGGTCTTGGTCGGCACGGTGGCGGCTGTGGCGCCGGCCGGAATGTAGATCAGCGCGTCGATGTTCTGCGTGATCAGATCCTGGACCTGGCTGACCTGGGTCGCTGAATCGCCCTTGGCGTCGACGGTGACGATCTCGATGCCCTTCTCCTTGCCGTAGGCTTCGACCGACTGCTTGATCTGGTTGAAGAAGTCGGCCTGCAAATTGGCCACGGCGAGGCCGAGTTTCTTGGCCTCCTTGGCCGAGGCCATGTCGGTCAGCCCGAGCATAGGAATGATGGCGGCAGCGGCGAGCAGCAGTGAACGTTTGGTCAGCATGTTTTTCCTCCGTTGATAGTCAAACTGTCCCGCCAGCGCATCGCGCCCCTTGGAACATCCCAGTTTCGGATCGACCGATCCGTCTATCGCCCGGACGCTCCGGGCGAATTCTCAATTGTGCCCCGTTCTCTATCGCGCCCTGCGCCGCCAGGTATCGCTGGCGACCGCCAGCGCGATCACCACGCCGATCACCACCTGCTGGATGAAGGGCGAGACGCCGAGCAGATTGAGCCCGTTGCGCAGCACGCCGATGATGAGCACGCCGACCGCGGTGCCGCCGATCGAGCCGACGCCGCCCGACAGGCTGGCGCCGCCGATCACCACCGCCGCGATGGTGTCGAGCTCATAGCCGAGGCCGGAACTCGGCTGCACCGAATCCAGCCGCGCGGCAAGCACAATGCCGGCAAGACCCGCAAGCACGCCGCAGATGGCGTAGACCCAGTTGGTCAGCGACTTCACCGGAATGCCGGAGAGCCGCGCCACCTCGGCGCTGCCGCCGATGGCGTAAAGGCTGCGGCCGGTGGCGCGGTAGTTGAGGAAGATGGCGAAGACGATCGCCAGCACCATCATCACCCCGACTGTGACCGACAGGAAGCCGAAATGGCGGATGATCGACAGGCTGGTGAACCAGTCGGGAAAGCCGACGATCTGCGAACCGTCGGTGATCATGTTGGCAAGGCCGCGCGCCACCGACATCATCGCCAGCGTCGCGATGAACGGCGGCAGCCGGGTGACGGTCACCAGCAGGCCGGACACCAGTCCGCAAAGGCCGGCGACGACCAGTGCTGCAACGACGCCGGCGGCAAGGCCGAGATTGAGATAGTCGGGGTGGGCGACGAAGCCCATCACCATGGCGGCCAGCGCCAGCACCGAGCCGACCGAGAGATCGATGCCGCCGATCAGGATCACCAGCGTCATGCCGATTGCCATGATGCCGAGCACGGTGATCTGGTCGAGTACGTTGAGGATGTTGCGCATGGTGAGGAACGTGTCGGTGGTCAACGTCAACGCCAGGCAAAGCAGCAGCAGCCCGATCAGCGGCCCCATGGTTCCGGCAAACAGCGCCGAAAGCTTCGCGGCCGTCGCACCTTGAGTGCCGGGCGCGGCTTTCAACTCGCCAGCCTTCGACTCGCTTGCATCATTACTCACGGCCACTTCGTCTCCTCCGTCAGCGAAACGGCGATGGCCTGCCGTCCGCTCTTGTTCACCAGGCACCTCCCTGTGAACAATTTATCTTTGATATGCAATTTTGTTCAGCTAAACTGTTCATTAGAAAATTGTCAAGAGCCGTTGCGCCATTCGGCGGTGGTTTGCGCCACCGGGCGGTTTGTCCTAGGGAAGGCCAGGGGGTGGCGCTTGCGGAAAGATTTCCGAAATTTGCCGCGGGAGGGCAAAAGATGGCGACCGTCGAAAACGAGAAGGCCTCGCGCTTCCCCGATGCCGAGCTCAAGGCCCGGGCCGCCTGGCATTACTATGTCGAAGGTCTGACGCAAGAGCGCATTTCCGAGATCCTCGGCGTCGGCCGCATCAAGGTGCACCGCATTCTCTCCGCTGCGCGAGAGGAGGGCATCGTGCAGTTCCGCATTCGCGACAGTGTCGTCGAATGCGTGCAGCTCGAGGAGAGCCTGAAGCAGCGTTTCGGGCTCAGCCAGGCGGTCGTGGTGCCATCAGCCGCTGATCGCAGCAACGCGCCGCTGATGATCGGCCACGCGGCTGCCGCCTATCTCGCCGACAATGTGAATGCCGGCGACGTCATTGCGCTGGGCTGGGGCCGCACGCTGAAATTCGCCATCAACGAATTGCCGAGGCGGCCGATCGCCAGGACGACGGTCGTCTCGATGCTCGGCGGCCTCACCCACGCGCAGCCGCTCAACCCGACCGAAAGCGCCTGGGAGTTCGCCGAAAAGATCGGCGCTGAATGTTTCCTGCTGCCGGTGCCGGTCTATGCCGACAAGCCGGAACAGCGCGATGCCTTCATGAGCCAGCGCAGCGTCCAGGATGTCGTCTTCCGCGCGCGCCGCGCCAACATCGCCGTGCTCAGCGTCGGCTCGTTTTCCAAGGACAGCCCGATCGCCAATTACGGCTTCATCAAGCCGAGCGAACTTGAGGAACTGCAGGCCGCCGGCGCGGTCGGAGACCTCTTGTGCCATTTCATCGACGCCGAGGGCCACCCGGTCGACCATGAGGTCAACCGCCGCGTCTGCGCCTATCCGCTGCAGGATTTGTCCGATATTCCGAGCATCATACTGGTTTCAGGTGGTCAGGAGAAGGTCGCTGTGATGCGCGCGGCGCTGGCCAACACCAGGATTTCGGTGCTGATCACCGATGAGGATGCGGCCAAAGGCCTGCTCAATCGTTGAGCGCTGTCCGGCGTCGGTCAGAATTCGCAGGGCTCCGGACGACTGTCGTCCGACCAGTCGGCCAGTGCGATCGGCACGAATTTTCCCGCGACCGGTTTGCCGTCGTCCAGGTCCTTTGAGGCAACGCCTCTGCCGGTGAGAAAATTGATGTCGCAACCGCCCAGCGTCGTCTCGACCGAGCCGTCGGCTTTCTGAACATTCCAGTCCCAGTCGCGACTGTAGCCGGCGACAAGGAATTTACCGCCGCGCCAGACGATGGTCAGCGTTGTATCCCATGATTTGTTGGCGCCGCAGCCGAAGCACGAGGTGACGACAAGCGATCCCTTGCCCTTGCTTTCGAGCCCGAGAATACGGTCCTGCGTCAGCGCCTTTTTGACAAAGTCAGGCTTGCGCGAAGGATCGAGCTTTCCTTCGCCGGCAGCCAGATAGATCGAGAGATCCGCCAGCCCGGTGTCGGAATCCGCCGCGATCGCGGCCCGATCCATCCTGCCGTCATTGTCCATGTCGAGCGTGACCTCGAAGGGCGGCTCGTCCTGCGCACGCGCCGTCATCGGAGCTGCCGCAAGCGCGACAATCCAGGGCAGGGCGGCAAGGTGAAATACTGCTTTCATGAGCCCGATGAGTCTAGCATTGGCCGGGCAGGACGCAAAATCGGCAAGCTGGGCAGGTTGGGCATGGGAGCCTCACGCAGGCAAGCTGCGCTTGAACTCAGATCGCACCGAGCCGCGCGTGGATGTCGCGTGTCGCGTGATAGAGGTCGCGGTAGATCGCCTTGCGCGCCCGGTAAGCCGGCACCAGCGTCATATCCGGATCGACACGCCTGGCCGGCGCCGCCGCCATTGCCTTGGCGGCGTCTTCCGCCGAGGCGAACCAGCCGATCGCCGAAGCAGCCAGCATGGCCGCGCCAAGGGCCGCCGCCTCGTTGACCGGCGACACGAACAGCGGCCGCTCCAGCACGCTGGCCATGATCTTCATCAGCAGCGCCGAATTGGTGCCGCCGCCGGCGGAAATCATCTCTCCCGACTTGCCGCCGCTTTCGGCCTCCATCGCCTCGCTGGCGATGGCCTGCTCCAAAGCGATGCCTTCCAGCGTGGCGCGGAAGAGATGCCTGGGCTCATGGTCGAGCGACAGGCCAACAACGGCGCCGCGCGCCGCGCCATCCCAATAGGGGCTCATGACGCCGGCCCAATAGGGCATGACCAAAAGACCGTCGCCGCCGGCCGCAACATCGACCGCACCCTTCTCCAGTTCTGCCGCGGAAGACGCGCCGGTGGTGCGCACGATCCAGTCGACCAGTTGCATGCCCGAGCGCAGCACGGTTTCCAGCATGAAGCCGGAGCCGGTCGGCGAGACCAGCGTGCGAAACGCATCCGAAGTGGTGACCGTGCCGGAATAGCAGCCGCTGACGACGCCGGAGCCGAGCGAGAGATAGCTCCTGCCGGCACCATAGACGCCCATGCCGAGACCCATGGCCTGGCCATCGCCGGCGCCGGCGACAATTGGCGTGCCCGCTTTGAGGCCAGTCAGCTGGGCAATGCTTTCGGCAAGGCCGCCGCAGATTTCGCCTGGGCCGATCAGCGCCGGCAACTGCCGTGGCTGCAACCCTGCAGCCGAGACAAGCTCAGGGTGCCATTCGCCTGTCGTGACATCGAGCAAGCCGAGCGGGTCGGCACTTGCCGTGCTGGTTACCAGCCGTGCGGTCAGCCGGTGAACGAAGAAGCCATGAACATCGACCAGGGCGGCGGCGTTGGCCAGCACCTGCGGCTGGTGTTCCGCCAGCCAGGCGATGGCATAGAGCGCCGGCGTCGGATCCGGCGGCTTGCCGCTCCAGTCGCGGATCGTCTCGCGGCCAAGCTCGGCCGACAGCTTGGCGACTTGAGGCCGGGCGCGCTCGTCAAGCCACAGGATCGCCGGGATGAGCGGCGTGCCGGCCTGATCGATCAGGGTGAAGGTCTCGCGCTGATGGGCTATGGCAATTGCCGCCACGCGCGCGGCGCCGACCTTGTCGGCAACCTGCTTCAGCGCACTGATAAGGGCTGCCCACCAATGTTCGGCATCCTGCTCGAAATGGCCGGGCTTAGGATTGGCCAGCGGATAGGCCTCGCGCGCCTGGAACAGCTCCGCGCCGTCGCCGGTGAAGGCGATCGCCTTCACCGCCGTCGTCGAGGCATCGATCCCGATAACGACATCGTCCATCACAGGGAGATCCCGAAGGTTCAGGCGGCGTTGGTCACAAACTGTCCATCCGACTGGTCTAGACGGCGGCGGATCTGCGTTATCACCATCGAATCGTCGGGTACACAATTTTCATAGGTAAGGAAGTCGCCGGTCTTGACCGGCTTGACCACCTTGGCGCGTTCGGCAATCCCGAGCGGCAGCGCGCCCTTGGCGCGGGCGTCCTCCCAGGTCATGGCGAAGCCGCGATAGTCGTTCTCGCCGATCATGCCGAGCGATTGGCCCGCGCCGAGATCGCTCTTGGCCACCGCCACCGCTTCGGCGACCGGATGGTCGAGGGGCTCCATGTCGGCGCGTTTGTAGACAACGGCGCGCGCCGCCGACAGTGGCACTTCAAGGCTTGTCAGGTGATAGGGACGGTAGATCGTGAAATAGGGGCCCTTGCCGACCTTGAGGTCGACCATGCGCTCCAGCACGCGCGGATGCCTCGTTTCGATGATGCAGAACACGCCGGGCGCCACGCCCTTGCCGATAGAATAGTCCACCACGCCCTTGCGGTGCAGCACGCCGCCATCCTCGCGCGGGCAAAGCACGCTGGCCAGTTCCTCCAGCGTCGCCGTCGGGCCGTGCATGCCCGGCACGTCGGGCACCAGCCCGGTGGCGTTGGCGATAGCCACCATCTCGATCGCCGTCTTGGAACCGTCGACGAACTCGACCAGCATGCGCGCATTCATGTTGCGCTCGGCCGCTTCCTTCTCGTAGTCGGCGGGCATGGCGTCGATCTTGAGCGGGTTGTTTTTGCCCTTGCCGGCGGCGATGATGTTGAAGCCGAGGCTCTTGGCGAAGCCGATGATCTCCAGCGTGCAGGCGGGTTCGTCGCCGGCCGCACCGGTGTAGACCACGCCGGCCTTGCGCGCTTCCTCCTTGAGGAAGCGGCCGATCGTAATGTCCGCCTCGACATTGAGCATAACGATGTGCTTGCCGTTCTTCATCACTTCGAGCGCAAACAGCGTGCCGATGTTGGGATTGCCTGTCGCGTCGATGATGACATCAATGCGGCCGGCCGCGGCCAGCGCATGCAGATCTTCGGTGACAGCGATCTTGCCGGCCTCGATGGCGCGGTCGATGGCAGAGGCGTTCGCAGCCTGGACGATGTCGGAGCGGTCATGGCCGGCGAGCAGTGCGGCATCGATCGCCGCTTGCGGCCGCACCTCGGAAATGGCACCGATCCGCATGCCCGGCATCAGCGCCACCTGGACGACGATGTCGGTGCCCATCTGCCCGGCGCCGGCGAGTCCGATGGTGATGGGCCCTTGGGCTTCAGCGCGCTGCAGAAGTTCCGCTGCAAATTGCGGATGGGCCATATCGCTTCCTCCAGTCACGACGCGCCGCAGCGTCAAATCATCATTTTGAACATTCCTATTTCCATCTGAAAAATATTTCAACCCACAAATCGGAGAATGGCTGCAGGACCAAATCTCCCACGGAGGATTCGTGGGGTGACAGCTTCATGCTGCGCTTGATCTCAGCCGATCTCTAGGAAAGGCTTGCCGAGCAGGTCGGGCACGACATCGATGCCGAGGCCGGGCCCGTCGGGAATGCCCATGTGGCTGCCGGTGACCGGTGGGGCGTTGGAGGCCGTGCGCACCGTCACCCACTCATGGAAGGCGATGGCGTGCAGCCGGCGTTCTTCCGGCGTCGACAGCGACAGATGCGCCATCGCCGCCGTGTCGATCTCGGCGCCGCCCGTATCCTCGACGGTGATCATGAAACCGAGATCGACGGCGACGTCGCGGATTTGCCTTGTCCTGGTTACGCCGCCCAGCCGCGAAATCTTCAGCGTCAGCCCATCGGCGGCGCCGAGGCGATGGATTTCCAGCATCGCCTCGAGCGAGATGACGCTCTCGTCCAGCACCATCGGCTTGTCGAGCATGCGGCGCACCGACATGTTCTCCTCGATCGTCGTGCAGGGCTGCTCGAACGTGTAGTCGATGCCGCGCGTTGCATCGGCGAACTGCCGCGCCTGGTAGGGTGTCCAGCCGGCATTGGCGTCGCAGAAAATCACCGTGCCTTTCGGCACGGCCGAAGCGACTGCGCTCACCCGCTCGATGTCTTCATGCACATTGCCGCCGACCTTGACCTGCAGCCGGCGGCAGCCCTGGGCGATGATCCTTTTGGCCAGTGCCGCCATCTGGTCGAGCGTGCCGTGGGTGACGACGCGGTAGGTCTCCGCCATGTCGCTCTCGCGGCCGCCAAGCATGGTCACCAGCGGCACGTCGGCGGCCCGGGCCGCCAGATCCCAGCAGGCCATGTCGAGCGCCGACTTGATGTAGGGATGCCCCTTGAACACCGTATCCATCAATCGGCCGATGCCGGCGAGGCCACGCGGGTCTTGGCCGATCAGGTGCGGCGCGATCTCGACCACGCCCGCGCGCGTTCCCGCCGGAAAGGCGGCCGAATAGAAATTGCCGAGCGGCGCCATCTCGCCCCAGCCGGTCACGCCGCTGTCGGAGGTGATGGCGACGATCACCGCATCGAAGCAGTCTGCAACCCGCCCCTTTGACATGCGGTAGGGCCCGTCCACGAAGGGCTGCACGACGCGATAGGCCTTGATGGTTTTGATCTGCACTTGTCTGTCCGTTGTCTCTAGGCGTTGAGGAGGGTCAGCCCTTCGATGTTCCGCTGATCGAGGCCACGCGCATAGGCAAGCAGCTCTTCGAAATCGAGGTCGATATGCTCGCGCGCATGGCGCTGGGCAGCGCGCATGTCGGCGCCCTTCAAGAGCCGCACATAGGTTTCGTGGAGATCTTCGGCCGGCACCGGCTCGTTGCGGGCCCGCTGGTGCAGGGCAAAGTACATCTGCAGCCGGCTGGTCAGCCGCTGCCAAGTTTCCAGCAGCACCGAATTGTCGGCCCATTCATAGATCAGCCCGTGCAATTGCAGTGCGGTCTCGATCTGGCGGGTGGTGTCGCGCGCGCCCGTTGCCTGCTTCACCGCTTCGTGGCGGCGGTCGAGTTCATCGAAGAAGCGCTGGTCGCGCAGCTTCCATGTCCGCTCGATGGCGAATTCATCGAGCACCTTGTTCAGCGAGTAGGCGTCGTCAATGTCCTTGGCGGTGACATCGATGACGAAGGTGCCGGCATAGGGAATGCTGGTCAGGATGCCTTCCTGCACCAGCTCGCGCATAGCTTCGCGCAAAGGCGCGCGGCTGACCCGCATCTGCTCAGCGATCCTCAGCTCGCTCAGCTTTTGGCCGGGTTCCAGCTGGCCGATCAGGATCGCCCGCCGCAACAGCGCAACGATCTCGGCTCGGCGTGTCGTATCCGCGATCGGATTGAAGTCCAGCTTGGCCATTCCGTCACTCCAGTGAGAGCCGGAAACAGACAAGCAGATTGTCGACAATCCTACAATATATTCCGGATTCTTGTGCCTTGCGGTTACCCAAAAACGGCGTGCGGCGCTCCATAAAAAAACGGCGCCCTCGGCGTGGAAGCCGAAGGCGCCGCAGGACCGGGGCTGATGGGGGTTATCAGCTGGCCGGTTTCTCCTGGGGCAACGGCGAGATCGGCATTCCTGGTCCGATCTTCTGCAGATTGCCCGTTATCACCTGGTCGCCTTCGGCAACGCCGCTGAGGACCGCCACAAGGTCGCCGCTGGTCGCGCCAAGCGAGACGATGCGCTGGTCGACCGTGTTGCCCTTGCCGACGACATAGACATATTTGCCGAGCTGGCTCGAACCCAGCGCCACCTGCGGCACCATCAGCGCCTCGGGCAGCTGCTTGATGTGCAGCCGCACGCGGACATACTGGCCCGGCAGCAGCGAGAACTTCGCATTGCCGATGGTGGCGCGCGCCGTAATCGTGCCGGTCGAGTGGTCGACCGTGTTGTCGATGAAGGTGAGTTCGCCCTTCTGGCTGGCTTCGGTCTCGCCGGGCAGCAGCACCTCGACCTCGATCGGGCCGGCGGCGCGGGCCTGTTCGATTTCGGCCAGGTCCGTCTCGCTCGGATTGAAGGTGACGTAGATCGGGTCGAGCTGCACCAGCGTGTTCAGCACCGTGCCGGCGACGCTGACCAGCGTGCCGACCGAAGCCTGGTTGCGGCCGACGCGGCCGGCAAACGGAGCGTGGATTTCGGCGTAGCTCAAATTGAGCTCGGCCGTCCGCACCGCCGCCTGGTTGACGGCAAGCGACGCTTCGGCCTGGCGCAAGGTGCTCGTGCGCTGGTCGAACCCGTCCTTGGCGAGATAACCGCTCTTGGCGAGTTCGGAGCCGCGGCCGAGATTGGAGCGTGCATAGTCGAGGCTCGCCTGGTCGCGCTGCACTTCGGCCTTGGCCTGGTCGAGAGCCGCCTTGAAGTCGTCGGGCGAGATCTTGTAGAGCAGATCACCCTGGCGCACATCGGCGCCGTCCTCAGCCGTCTGCTCCTGCAGATAGCCGGGCACGCGGGCCTGCAAGGTGACGCTGCGGATCGCCTCGATGCGGGCGGCGTAGTCGAGATAGATCGGGATCGTCTTCTTGACCACGCTCGTCACCGGCACCGGCATGACGAATGCCGCAGGTGCTGCCGTCGCTGCCGCCGTGCCGGCATTGAGGCTGAGATTGCCCATGTCGAGGAAGTGGACGCTTGCCACCGAGATCGCTCCCAGGGCGACGGCCGTTCCCAAAGCTATTTTCCATTTACGCATTTTGGTCTCCAATTCTATTCGGCTGCTTCGGCCAGGCGCATCGGCGCTGGTTCGGCAGTCGGTTCATTATTGTCCTGGTCATGAGCAGCGTTGCGTTCGCTGCGCACGCGGCGTTCGCGCAGCTGTTCGATGACCGCGTAGAAGACCGGCACGAAGACCAGCGACAGGATGGTCGCCGCGACCATGCCGCCAAACACGGTGGTGCCGATCGACTGCCGGCTTGCCGCACCCGCACCCGTCGCAAACATCAGCGGCAGCACGCCGAGGATGAAGGCGAAGGCCGTCATCAGGATCGGCCGCAGCCTCAGCCGCGCGGCTTCCATCGCCGCGTCGACAATGCTCAAGCCTTCCTCGCGCCGCCGCCTTGCAAACTCGACGATCAGGATCGCGTTCTTGGCGGCGAGGCCGATCAGCATGACGAAGCCGATCTGCGAGTAGACGTCGATCTGCATGCCGCGCAGGAACAGGGCTGCGAAGGCGCCGAACAGGGCCAGTGGCACCGCCAGCAGCACCATGAACGGCATCGCCCAGCTCTCATACTGCATCGCCAGGATCAGGAAGACGAAGACGATGGCGAGGCCGAAGACGACCGACGCGATCGATCCTGCCTTGAGCTCCTGGAAGGTGATGCCGGTCCATTCGAAGCCGAAATCCCTGGGCAAAGCGGTGGCGGCGGCCCGTTCCATCGCGGCAACCGCCTGGCCCGACGAGAAGCCGGGGGCTGCGCCGCCATTGATCGTGGCCGAGGCGTTGTTGTTGTAGTGCGGCACGGTTTCCGGGCCGACGAACGGCACCAGTTTGCCCAGTGTGCTCAGCGGCACCATGCCGCCGGAGGCGTTGCGCACATAGAGCCGCGAAAGGTCGCCTGCGTCGGCACGTGCATCCTTGTCGGCCTGGATGGTCACCCGGAAGGTGCGGCCGAACAGGTTGAAGTCGTTGACGTAGAGCGAGCCGAGATAGATCTGCAGCGTGTTGAAGACGTCGGGCAGGTTGAGGCCGAGCAGTTTGGCCTTGCTGCGGTCGAGGTCGTAGTTGAACTGCGGCGTCGAGGTCGAGAACGGCGAGAACAGCTGCTGCGGGTTGATTTCCGGCTGCTTGCGCGCCTCGGCGATCACGGCTTGCGTCGCGTCGTTGAGGGCTGAACTGCCGCGCCCGGTGAGATCCTCGACGACGAATTCGAAGCCGCCCGTGGTGCCGATACCCGGGATCGAAGGCGGATCGAAGGACAGCGCGAAGGCTTCCGGAATCTGCATCAGCTTGCCGCGCACGTCGGCGACGAGCTTCGACGCGCTCTGGTCGGGGCCGCGCTCTTCCCACGGCTTCAGGATGGCGAACTCGACAGCCGAGTTCGACTGCGCCGCACTGGTCAGGAAGTTCAGGCCGCTGATCGAACCGACAATCTCGACTCCGGGCGTAGCTTGGAGGATGTCGCGCGCCTTCTGGGCCACCGCGTCGGTGCGCTCCAGCGAGGCGCCGTCAGGCAGCTGGATGACGACGAAGAAGTAACCCTGGTCCTCGACCGGAAGGAAGGTCGAGGGCAGCTTCTGCCAGACGAAGTAGGTGGCCACCAGGCCGGCCGCGAACAGACCGAGCATGATCCAGCGCAGCCGGATGAGGATACGCACGCCGTGCGCATAGGCATGCGACAGCCTGTCGAAGCCCGTGTTGAACCAGCGGAATGGGGCGAACTGCGTCTCGCCGCGATGGCGCAGGAAGGCGGCACTCAGCGCCGGGCTGAGCGTCAGCGAGTTGAAGGCGGATATGCCGACCGAAATCGCCACCGTCAGCGCGAACTGATTGTAGAGCTTGCCGGAGACGCCAGGAATGAAGGCGACGGGCACGAAGACGGCCATCAGCACCGCGGTGGTGGCGATGATCGGTCCGGTGACCTCGGCCATCGCGGCCTTGGTCGCCGCCAGCGGTTTGAGGCCCGCCTCCAATTGACGCTCGACATTTTCCACCACCACGATGGCGTCGTCGACGACGAGGCCGATGGCCAGCACCATGCCGAGCAGGGAGAGCATGTTGAGCGAGAAGCCCATCATTTCCATGACGACCATCGTCGCCACCAGCGACACCGGAATGGCGATGGTCGGGATGATCGTCGTGCGCCAGCTCTGCAGGAAGATGAACACCACGGCCACGACCAGCACCAGCGCTTCGCCAAGCGTGATCAGCACGTCGTGCATCGATGCCGACACGAAGCGCGTCGTGTCGTAGTGCATGGCGTAGCTGACGCCCTTGGGGAAACGGGCCGACAGTTCCTGCATCTTGTCCTTGACGTGCTGCTGCAGATCGAGCGCGTTGGAACCGGGCATCTGGTAGACGGCCAGCACCACCGTCGGGTCCTTGCCAAAGAAGGCCGACGACGAATATTGCAGCGCGCCGAGCTCGATGCGGGCGACGTCGCGCAGCCGCACCAGCGAGCCGGTGCCGGTGTTGGCGCGCACGACGATGTCGCCGAACTCCTTGGGGTCGCTCAGGCGGCCGACGGCGTTGACCTGCATCTCGAAGGCGGTGCCGGCGGGCGCCGGCGACTGGCCGATCTTGCCGGCCGCCACCTGGACGTTCTGTTCCGAGATGGCGTTCTGGACGTCGACAGCGGTGATGCCGAGATTGGCGAGCTTGTCCGGATCGAGCCAGACGCGCATCGAATAGCGGCGTTCGCCGAAGATCTGCACGTCGCCGACGCCGGGCAGCCGCTTCAAAGGATCGACAACCTGCAGATAGGCGAGGTTGCTCAGCGCCACCGGATCGACCGAACTGTCGGGCGAGGTCAGATTGACGATGAGGACGAAATTCGGGTTCTGCTTCTTGATCGTCACGCCACCCTGGTTGACGATCGCCGGCAGCGACGAGGCGGCTTGCGAGACGCGGTTCTGGACGTCGACGGCCGCGGTGCTCAGGGAATAGCCGACATCGAAGGTGATGGTGATGGTCGAGGAGCCGTCATTGGAGCTCGACGACGACATGTAGGTCATGCCTTCGACGCCGTTGATCTGCTGCTCCAGCGGCGTCGTCACCGTATCGGCGACCACTTGCGCGCTGGCGCCCGGATAATGCGCACTGACCACGACCTGCGGCGGCGTGATGTCGGGAAACTGCGAAACCGGCAAAAGGAAATAACAAATCGTCCCGGCGAGCACCATGATGATGGCGATCGCCGAGGCGAAGATCGGACGATGGATGAAATAATTTACCACGACACGCAAACCTCTTTTGAAGAACGGGCCTCTTTAAAAGAACCGGCCTCTTTAAAAGAACCGGCCTCTTTAAAAGAATGGGCAGAACGGGACAGCCGCTTGGCGCGCACTGAGCCCGGGTCCTGCAAAAAATAGGAAGACGGCGCCACGCCGCTGAGACCTTGTTCATCGGCCACGGTCCTCAGCATCGCTTCGAAGGCGCGCGGATTGATGCGGTCCGCCTTCATCACCAGCCGGATCATCGGATCCCGGATGGCTTCATCGATGGTCAAATCCTTGCGCTGCGACATTGGAGCGTCTCCATTCCAGCGGCCCGCATCGGATGATCGCGAACCGGTTTTCATCTCTTCACCGGCCGGAGCCGCATGATCTGCAATTTTCACCCTTTGTGATCTGGCAGGACCAGTTCACGGCCTTGTTATTGACGGAAGGCCACATAGGTGTTACCAGTAAGTAACATTCGGATAGTTACAGACCGGTAACACCCTAGTCAAGAGGTGAACCGAATTTTTAGGGAGACAAGGAGACTGCGATGGCAGACGGCATTACGGATCGCGTGCGTCCCCGGGATCGAATCCTGGAGACGGCGCAGGACATGTTTCACAAACATGGCATCAAGGGCGTCGGCGTAGACGCCATCACGGAAGCCGCCGGTACTAACAAGATGACGCTCTACCGTCATTTTGAGTCGAAGGACGAACTGATCGTCCAGTGCCTGCGCGCCTCTGCGGCCAAGGGCGCCGCGATGTGGGACCAATTCGAGGCTGAGCATCCCGGCGACAAACTCGCCCAGTTGCATGCCTGGATTCGCATGGCGGCGGGTTGTCTGGCTGCTGACGGCCGCGGCTGCGACATGGCCAATGCTGCCGTCGAACTGACTGAAACGGACCATCCGGCTAGGCGTGTCATCAAGGAACTCAAGGAGGCCCAGCGCGACCGCCTGGTTACGCTGTGCCGCGATGCCGGCATCGGTCAGGCCGAGCTTCTGGCCGATACGTTGTCGCTGCTGTTCGAGGGCGCGCGTGTCAGCGTCCAGACCATGGGCTGCGAAGGCCCCAGCACGCAGTTCGTGCGCATGGCTGAAGGCCTGATCAGCTCTTTCAGGGCGCGCTGAATTCCAGCTTTCGGAGTTGAGGAGTCCCCATCATCCGGCGGGGCTTTGGGCTATTCTCCGAACTTGCCGTCAACTCTAATTTAGAATCATTTGAGAATGAAAAAAGCCCGCTGCCGGGAGGAGGTGGCAGCGGGCTCGATTTCGAACGAGATGCGGGAGGAGGTGCACCGCGCTCAGCGTCGGCATCGCATCTGGGAGGAGTAGATGGCCGACACCCAGATGAGTACGGGTTGCCCAATGATTCGGCAACAATGAAAGTTGCATGGCTGCTGTGCAGATTTGCGGCATCTACCCCGACTTGTCGTACAAATCGGAGAAACCGCCACGGCGCGACTTCACTGCACCGGCACGTTTTCCTTGAAGATCAGCCGTGGCTCGATGAACTTCTTCGTCAGGTAGGGCGCGGCGGACGCGATCGAGCCGAGCAGGCGGATCACAGATTGCTCCGCGATCAGCCGCGCATTCTGGTCGATGACGACATCGGCGAGGTCGTCGACGAGATAGCCGCGCGTTTCCTTGGTCAGGTCGTGGCAGATGAAGACCGGCTTCTTCTTTGGCTTGGCCTCGAGCAGCGCTCTCGCCACACCTGAGCGCCCAGCGCCGACGCAGTAGATGCCGAGCAGTTCCGGCTCGTTGTGCAGCGCCTGCATCGTTGCGGTGTAGCTGCCCTCCGGTTCGTCATTGATCTCGACCGCACTCGAGACCGTGAGATTGGGGAATTCCTCTGTCAGCACCGACCGAAAGCCCATCTCGCGCTCCTCGTGCCCGCGATAGGAACGCGAGCCGACGACCATCGCCAGATGACCCTGGCGGCCATTGAGGAAGCGCCCCATCAACAGCGCCGCCGTGCGTCCGGCAACCCGGTTGTCGATGCCGACATAGGCCGAACGCGGGGCGGCTGGAACGTCGGAGACCAGCGTGACAAGGCGGATGCCTGCCTCGACCACATCGCGCAATATGTTGCGCGTTCGCGGATGATCGACGGCAATGACGCCGACGCCATTGGCCTTCAGCGACAGATTTTCAACCGCCGCCTGCAGCGCTGCCGGCGAGATGCCGCCGAGATTGTGGATCCGGCACGAGGCGACCAGCGGCAGGCGCCCCGCATAGTCCTCGATGTGCCCGGCGAGGTCGATCATGAAACCGTTGGCGCCGATCGGCAGGAAGAATTCAAGATGCGCCGGCCGCGACGGCAGCGTCACCTGATCGACCACCGGCAAATAGCCGAGCTGCTTGGCCGCCTCCATCACCCGTTGGCGGTTGGCGGCGCTCGCGCCGGCCCGGTTGTTCAGAACCCGGTCGACGGTCGCGGTCGACAGGCCGCAGCTCCTGGCTATGTCGGCAACGGTGGCTTTCATGGCTGTAGTCATAGAGCATGATCCCGAAAAGTGGGAACCGGTTTTCTCGGACAAACGGGAACCGTTTTGTCAAAAGGTCATGCTCTACAACGAGTTAGAGCGGATGCGTTTCCGTGCCAGACGGCGCGAAGACGGTTCAGCCGTGCGATGGCCCGCCTTCGATGATGGCGTCGCGGATCTCCTTGTCCGACATCCCGGTGATGATGCGTTCGACCTCGGCCACGCTGGTCTTCTTCGGGTCGATGTCGTCGGCCACCACCTTGCCCCGGCGCATGACGACGATGCGGTCAACCACCTGGAAGACATGGTGGATGTTGTGGGCGATGAAGATGCAGGAATGCCCGGAATCGCGCGCGTTGCGCACGAAGCTCAGCACGCCTTGCGTCTCGGCGACGCCGAGATTGTTGGTCGGCTCGTCGAGGATGATCAGGTCGCTGTCGAAGTGCATGGCGCGCGCGATGGCGACGGCCTGCCGCTCGCCGCCGGACAGGGAGCCGATCGGCGTCGTCGGCGGGATGTTCTTGGAGATGCCGACCTGTTTCAACAGGTCGCGGGCGACATTGTTCATCGCCTCCTGGTCCATGCGGTTCAAAAAGCGCGGCGGTTTGATCGGCTCGCGGCCGAGGAACAGGTTGCGCGCGATCGACAGCTGCGTCACCAGTGCCGAATCCTGGTAGATCGTCTCGATGCCGTGCGCGATGGCGTCGCTGGTGCTGCGCAGATTGACCTTCTTGCCGCGGATGAAAATGTCGCCGCTGGTCAGCGGCACCGCCCCCGACAACACCTTGATCAGCGTCGATTTGCCGGCGCCATTGTCGCCGAGCAGGCCGACGATCTCCCTTTCGTTGACATGAAAATTGGCGTCTTCGAGCGCCTGCACGCGCCCGTAGGACTTTTTGATGTTGGACATGCGGATGAGCGGTTCAGCCATGGTTCTAGGTCCCTGCCTGATGCCGGCGTTCCAGCCATGAGTGCAGCGCCATCATGCCGAGGATGATGGCGCCGATGAAGATGTTGTAGGCCAGCCCGGGCACGCCGATCAGCACGATGCCGTTGCGCATGACGCGCAGGATGAGGATGCCGAGCACGGTGCCGATGATGGTGCCGCGCCCACCGGTCAGCGCCGTGCCGCCGATCACCACCATGGCGATGACTTCGAGCTCGTAGCCGGTGCCGCTGTTGGGGTTGGCGGCCGACGTGCGCAGCGACGAGATGACGCCGGCAAGCGAAGCCATCACCGACGACAGCACGAACAGGCCGATCTTGACGCCGCTGACGTTGACGCCGCGCGCCCTTGCGGCGCCTGGATTGCCGCCGGCTGCCTGGATCCAGTTGCCGGTCCGGCTTTGCGTCAGCACGTAGCCCAGCGCGATGGCCGCCGCGATGAACCAGAAGAGCGACATGTAGATGCGGAACGGGCCGATGAAGAAATCACCGACCAGCGCTTCGGCCAGCCAGCTGCCCTCGGCGCTCCACGTCCGCTGCGGAAAGCCGTCGGTGACGAACAGCGCGGTGCCGCGCACCACCAGCAGCATGCCGAGCGTCACCAGGAAGGATGGGATTTTCAGCTGCGTGACGAACCAGCCATTGACCAGGCCGATGAAGGCCGCGATCAGCAGCGCGGCGAGGAAGCCGACCTCCAGCGAGGTCAGGCCGCTGTTGAACAGCGTCCACATCAGCACCGGCGAAAAGCCGAACAGCGAGCCGACCGAAAGATCGAATTCACCCGACGTCATCAACAGCGTCATCGCCAGCGCGATCAGCCCGAGCTCGACGGTGAAGGCCAGCGTGTTGGAGATGTTCTGCGGCGACAGGAAATCGTGGTTGATGCTCCAGAACACCGCGATTTCGACGATGAGCAGAACGAAGGGCCCGAATTCCGGCCTCGCGATCAGGCGTTGGATGAGCGAACGGTTTTCCACTGATAACCTGCGACAGGAAGGGGAAGGCTGAGCCCCGCGCGCAACGCGAAGGGCTCGGCGAAAGACAGTCGCGACCGCGGCTGCGGCCGCGACTGTTGAAGGTCTGGGTTATTTGCCGGACAGGATGTCGTCGTAGACCTGCGCGGTGTCCTTTTCATAGAGCGCGCCGGTGATGACGTTGAAGCCCGGAGGAATGCCTGACGCCGCCATGTTGGCCAGCGACAGCGCGACGTAGCTGGTCGCCTGCGGGTCCTGCCACTGGCCGGCATTGACGTAGCCGGTCAGCACTTCCTGGGTGGTGTCGAGCGAGTTGCCCCAGCCGACGACCGGGATTTCGCCCGGCTTGATGCCGGCCTGGTCGAACACCCGCTTGATCGAGCCGGTGACCAGATCGCCGAGGCCGATGATTGCCTTGACCTTGGCCTTGTTGGCGGTGAGATAGTCGACCATGCGGTTGATGGCTTCGGCCTGGTCGAGGGTCGCTTCGGTGATCTCATAGGTGATCCCCAGCGGTTCGAAGACGCTCTTGATGCCTTCCTCTTCCTGGACGCCGTAGGTGGCGCCGGGGATTTCGACCGGCATCCAGACGAAGTCGCCCTTCTTCACCAGGCCCTTGTCGACCAGATATTGCGCCCAGTGCTTGCCGAAGGTGACGTTGTCGCCGCCGACATAGGCGTCGAAGCTTGCCTTGGGATCGGGCGTGTTGAAGTTGATGATCGGGATCTTGGCCGTGTTGGCTTCCTTGGCGATTTCGATCAGGCTGCCCGGATCGGGGCTGGTGGTGACGATGCCGTCGGCCTTTGCCGAGATCGCGGCGCGCACGGCCTCCTGCTGCGAGGCAACGTCGCCATTGTGGAACGAGGTGTTGACGGTGTTGCCGGTGTCCTTCGCCCATTGCTTGGCGCCGGCCAGGAAGTAGGTCCAGACCGGGTCGGCCGGGCCGCCATGCGAAATCCAGTAGAACGTCTTGGCCTGTGCCGCCGCCGGAACGGCCAGCGCCACAATCAGGCCAAGCACGAGTAATCGTAGCCTCGTCAGCATTTGCTTTCCTCCCATGTTGAAAAACGACCTCCACGTCCGGCGATGATCCGGGCGATGCCCTTGATCCTCTCCTCCTGCCAGCGCCGACCCGGATGCGCAGAGCATCTTCTTTTGCGGCCGATGGCAAGCCTCCATCCGCTCAATGGATGGTGGCGCGATGCAACGCGCCATCAGCGATCCCATCAGATCGCATCAGTTAGAGAGCAATTCCAGGAAAAGTGTGAAACGGTTTTCCGCCCGGAATTGCGTCAAACCAAGAGATAGAGATATTCCCCGGCAAGCAGGCGGGGCTTAAACTCAGGCGCGCGGATTTTCCTGGAAGCGCTCGGCCTGGCGGATGCGCAGCACCTTGTCCAGCCGGTCGAGCGCGAGCGCCAGCACCATCACCGCGCCGATCACGAAGGGGCTCCATGCGGCGTCGATGCCGAACAGGGTCACGCCGCTCAAGATGACCTGGACGATCAGCATGCCGATCACCGCACCGAAGACGGTGCCGCGCCCGCCGGAAAGCGAGGTGCCGCCGATGATCGCCGCGGCAATCGCCATCAGCACGAAACCGCCGCCTTGGTCGACGTCGGTAACGGGAGAGCCAAGCCACAGCGCGCCCGCCAGCCCCGAGACGATGCCCATCAGCACCAGCGTCTGCAGCCGCACAGCACCTGTCGGGATGCCGGCATAGAGCGCCGCCTGCGGATTGCTGCCGACGGCCTGGATCCGGTAGCCGAAGCGGCTGCGGTGAAGCACGAGGTGCATCACCACCGCCATTGCGGCGAAGACAAAGACAGCCGTCGGCACAAGGCCGAACAGCTTGCCGTGAACGATCTCAAAGAAGTCGCCGCCTGGGCTGGCCGGAGCTGTCGCTTGCATCTTGACGGCCACCGCCGCCAGGCCCCGGAACATTGCAAAGGTGCCCAGCGTAACGACGATGGCCGGCAGTCGCAGCGCCACCACCAGCAGGCCGTTGACGAGGCCGAGCCCGGCGCCGAGCAGCACGCCGGCAAGGGCGGCAAGCCACGGGTCGATGCCGGCGGCCAGAAGGAATGCGGTGAGAAGGGCCGCGAGATGGAATATCCAGCCGACGGAAAGGTCGATCTCGCGGAGTGCGAGCACGAACACCATGCCGATCGCCAGCATGCCGGGATAAGCAGCGGTTTCCAGCAACGACAGCACATTGGCCTCATCGAGGAAATCCGGCCGGGCAAAGCCTGTAATCGCCACCAGGACAACGAGCCCGATGAGCGGCCTGAGTTCGACGGGCAGGCGAAGGCTGCGCTTCGGGTGGGCAGCCGAACCGGCAAGCTGTAGCATGGGATCCAATCGTGTCATGCCATGGCTCCCACGAGTTTCTTTTTCGGCCGCTCCGCCTCCGGCATCTCGCCGGTGGTGGTCAGTTGCAGCACTGTCCTTCGCTTCATCTCGGCGCCGGACAGCTCGCCGGCGACCCGGCCGCGGTGGAAGACAAGGACGCGGTTGCTGAGGTTGGTCAGGTCGGACGGCTCGACCGAACGCAGCAAAACGATACAGCCATTGGCTGCCATCTGCCGGATCAGCGCATAGATCTTGCGCTTGGCAGCCGCCTCGATACCGCCAGCCGGATTGTCTAGGAGCAGCACTTGCGGCGCCGTCTCCAGCCATTTGGCGACTACGATCTTCTGCTGATCGCCGGCCAGCAGCGAATTCACCGGCGCGTCCGGCAGGCCCTTGATGCGCAGCGCATCGATCTGCCTTGCGGCGGCGGCGATCGCGGCCTTGGGCGAGTAGCGGCGCGACCCCCAGTTGCGGGCGCCGGTAGCGATGTTGCCTATGTTGAAGGCCAGCGACCGGTCGGGCATCAGGCCGTTGCACAGGCGGTTAGCCGGCACCAGGCCGATGCCGCGCCGCGCCGCTTCGGTCGGATTTCCAGGCAAGCCGTAGCCGTCGGGGAGCCGCACCCTGCCGCTTTGCGCCTTGCGCAGGCCAAACAGCATCTCGAACAGGTGTTCAACGCCTGACCCCTCAAGCCCGGCCAAGCCGATGATCTCGCCGGAGCGGGCGGTGAAGCTGACGCCGGAAATCCGGCCGCCGCTCAGACCCTCCACCGTGATCCGCGGCCTTATCGTGCTGGCATTGGCCGGCAGTGCAGGCGGGAACAGGCTGCCGCGCTGCTGGCCGATCATGGCGTCGATCACATCGGCTTCGCTCAACGCCGAGCGCTCACTTGTCAGCACGTCACGGCCGTTGCGCATCACGGTGACCTGGTCTGCGATCGCAAACACATCCTCCAGCCGGTGCGAGACATAGAGCACGCTCGTGCCCTTGGCCTTGAGGTCACTTAGTACGGTGAACAGGTGCTCGGTCTGGCGCCGGTCGAGCGCAGAATTCGGTTCATCGAGGATCAGCAGCCTCGGGCCTTCCAGAATTGCGCGGCCGAGTTCGACATATTGCCGTTCGCCCATGCCGAGTTGTCCCACAGGAGCGTGGACATCGACGTCGAGCTTGAGTTGCCGAAGCAAGGTGCGGCTGCGTGCCTCCATCTCGCGCCTGGAGACGAAGCCATTGCGCAACGGCTCGCGATTGACGAACAGATTGGCCAGCACCGAGCGGTCGGCAAACAGGCCGAGCCCCTGGTGGACGACGCCGAAGCTGTGCTTGCGTGCAGCGATCGGGCTGTCGACGGTGACGATCTGGTCGCCGACGCGGATGGTGCCGCTGTTGGGCCGGAGCACGCCGGCAAGCACCTTCACCAGCGTCGACTTTCCGGCGCCGCTTTCACCGACGACAGCATGGATGGTCCCCTGTCCGACAGACAGGTTCATATCCCTGAGCGCGACAACGCCGCCATAACGCATGGCGAGATTGCGCACCGATATCATCGGCAAACCGAGCATGCGATTCGGCCCCCACAGACCGCGCCCCGATCCTGGAGCGAATTTCCGATACAGTCACCCGGATTCCGCTAACAAACGGCTTACAGGGACCGGATACGAACGTTTATCGGCTATCCGTTCGTCCCGCTGCTCCGAAATCAGATCAGGTCGGCCTTGGCGAGGTCCCGCATGAGATGGCTGGCGCCGTAGGTCCAGTGCGGGCAATCGGGCGACAGAAGCACGCGGTTCACCAGCGCGCCGAATTTCTCCGACGAGATGGTGACGATGTCGCCGATCTTGTGGGTGAATCCCTTGCCCTTCTCGCCGCGATCCTTCGACGGCACGAACATGGTGCCGAGATAAAGCGCCAAGCCGTCGGGATACTGGTGGTGCGGCCCCATGGCGGCCGCGACCAGCTCTTCGGGCGAACGGCTGATCTCGGCCATCGAGCTCGCGCCCTCCAGCGAAAACCCGTCCTCGCCCTCGACCTTCAGCCGCACCGTGGCGCGCTTGACATCGTCGATGGAAAAGCTTGCGTCGAACAACCGGATGAAGGGCCCAAGCGAGGCCGAGGCATTGTTGTCCTTGGCCTTGCCGAGCAGCAGCGCCGAGCGTCCCTCGACGTCGCGCAGATTGACGTCGTTGCCGATGGTCGCGCCGACGATCTTGCCGGTGCTGGCGGCGATCATGGCGATCTCCGGCTCGGGGTTGTTCCAGGTGGAGACAGGATGCAGCCCGACATCGGCGCCGAAGCCGACGGACGCCATCGGCTGGCATTTGGTGAAGATCTCGGCGTCGGGGCCGATGCCGACTTCCAGATATTGCGACCAGGCGCCGCGCTGGATGAGCTTGGCCTTGATCTCCATCGCTTCGGGCGAGCCGGGCTTCAGCTTGGACAGATCGTGGCCGATCAGCCCGGCAATGTCGGCGCGGATGGCGTCGGCCTTTTCCGCCGAGCCGCGCGCCTGCTCCTCGATGACGCGTTCGAGCAGGCTGACCACGAAGGTCACGCCCGACGCCTTCACCGCCTGCAGGTCGACAGGCGAGAGCAGATAGGGTTTTGCCGGATCGCGGGTGGCCTGAAAACTGTTGGCGGCGATCGCGTCGAGCGAGCCGATCGGTTCGCCCTTGGCAGAGCGCACGTGTCCGGCCGGATCGGCCATCTCGCAGATGTCGCGCACTGTGGGTGCGGTGGTCGAGGTGACGTCGAAAACGATGCCGTCGCGCACGGTGACCACCAGCGGATGCGAGGCATCGCTTGCCCTGGCTCGGCCGATGAAGAGCCCGTCGGCGGGAAGCTGCGTTGGGTTCGTCATGGCTTACGGTCCTTTGATGATCGAGATGGCAGCTGGGCCGCTGCACTTTCACCGGATTCACGCCAAAGGTCTATCCCGTGGCGCAGGCAATTGTCGGTTCTGACATGAGGCCCGCCCTTTCAAAAAAATGAAACTGGCACTAGAATTTTCATTTTCCGCATACTCCAGGTGAAGCCTTGCCCGCACCGTTTTCCGTTCCGATCTGGCAGAAGCCGCAGACCGCATCCGCCTTCCAGTTGCTCGTCACTGCGCCGGTCGACGTTGCCATCGTCGGCGGCGGCTTCATGGGCCTGTCGACCGCCTTGCACGCAGCCCGGCTCGGTCTCGGTGTACAGGTGCTGGAGGCTGGCGAGATCGGCCAGGGCGCCTCGGGCCTCAATGGCGGCCAGGTCATTCCCGGCCTGAAATATGATCCCGAATGGCTGCTCGAGCATTTCGGCCCCGAGCGTGGCCAAGCGCTGGTCGATTTCGCCGCCTCGGCGGCGGATACGGTGTTCGATCTCATCCGCGACGAAAAGCTGGCGGTGCCGCTCACCCGCAAGGGCTGGATCCAGGCCGCGCATACCGAAACCGCATTGAAAGCGGCGGCGAACAGGGATGGTCAATGGCGGGCGCGTGGCGCCGATGTCCGGCTTCTGAATGAAAGCGAGATCGCCGATATGACCGGCGCGCAAGGCTATCTCGGCGGCTGGCTCGACCGCCGCGCCGGCATCATCGATCCGCTCGCCTATACAGTGGAACTGGCGCGCATCGCCGCCGCCGCCGGCGCCAGCATTGCCGAGCGGCAGAAGGTGGTGAAACTCCGCAAGGAGGCCGGCCTTTGGCGTGTCTCAACCGAAAGCGGCGCCGAGGTGCGGGCGAAAGCGGTTGTCCTGGCGACGAACGCCTATACCGATGGACTGCTTCCGGGCCTCGCGGAAACGATCGTGCCGCTGCATTCCTTCCAGGTCGCGACCGCGCCGCTGTCATCCAACCTTGCGGCGACGATCCTGCCGGAAGGGCAGGCGGTGTCCGACTCCAGGCGCATTCTCGTCTACTACCGCAAAACAGCCGACGGCCATCTGGTGCTTGGCGGCCGGGGCCGCATGGCGCGGCCGAGGAGCGAGGCCGACTGGGCGCATCTGCAGCACGCGCTGGTGCGGCTCTATCCGGCGCTCTCCGATGTCGTCATCGAGAAGCGCTGGTTCGGCCGCGTGGCGATGACACCGGATCACCTGCCGCACATCCATGAGCCGGAAAAGGGCCTGCTCGCCGTGGTTGGTTGCCAGGGCAGGGGCGTCGGCCTGATGACCGCGCTGGGAAAACGCATGGCGGGCTACCTCGCGGGCGGCGATGTCAATCAATTGCCGTTCCCGCTGTCGCCGGTCCGGCCGATCCCGTTCCACGCCTTCCGCCAGGTCGGCGTCGCCGCGACCATCGCCTGGTACCGGATGCTCGACGCCTTCGAGCGCTGATTGGGTGCCGGTCGCCTAGGCCTCGTGGATTCAGCTTGACAGTTTCACAAATATGAAAAAAGCTAAGCCGATTTCATATTTCCGTTGAGCAGTCCGATGTCGAGCATCGTTGCAACAGAAGCGCCGGCAGGGTCGTCCCGAGGCTTCCGCTTCGCCATGTTGCTGCCGGGCGGGCTGGTCACCTTGTTCCTGATCCTGTTTGCCCTTGGCCTTGTGCTCTTCCTCTCACTTCGCGGCAATGACGGTTCGCTGCTCGGCGCCGGCTTCACGGCAGGCAACTTCATCACCGTGGTCTCCGATCCGCTCTACTGGACGGTGACGCTGCGCTCGCTGGTGATCGCCGGCCTGGTGACGCTGGCGACCGTCGTCACCGCCTATCCCGTCGCCTACTATCTCGCCTTCCATGCCGGCCGCCGCCGCAGCCTGCTTTTGTTTCTGGTGACCCTGCCGTTCTGGACCAGCTATCTCCTGCGCGTCTTCGCCTGGAAGATCGTGCTCGCCTACAACGGCGTCTTGAACTCGGCGCTGATCGAAAGCGGCATCTGGTCGGAGCCGACGCTGGCCTTCCTCAACACGCCGGCGGCGGTGGTCGCCACGCTGGCGCATGCCTATGCGCCCTTCGCCATCCTGCCGATCTATGTGGCGCTGGACACCATCCCGAAATCACTGCTCGAAGCCGCCTCCGATCTCGGCGCCAGACCGTTCACGGCGTTTCGCCGCGTCGTCTTGCCCAATTCGATGCCGGGCGTTCTGGCGGCCGCCCTCGTCGTCTTTGTGCCGACGGTCGGCGACTATGTCACCCCGGCCATGGTCGGCGGTCCCGCCAGCACCATGATCGGCACATTGATCCAGTCGCAGTTCGGCAAGGCCAATGACTGGCCGTTCGGGGCGGCACTTTCAGTCTGCGTGATGCTGGTCATCCTCTGCGTGGTGCTGGTCGCACGCGGCGCCGACCGCAGATTCGGCAGCCGCACATGAGCGCCGCGCGGAGAGATGATGGCCGCGGCTGGCTCGGCGTCTATGTGCTTGCCTATCTCGTCTTCCTCTATCTGCCGGTGCTGTTGATCCCGCTGTTTTCCTTCAACAACTCCATCCAGGCCGCGTTTCCGCTGCAGGGCTTCACGCTCGAATGGTATGCCACGCTCTATGGCAATCCGGCGCTGTCCGGCGCGCTTTTGAACAGTCTCGTCATTGGCGTCGTGGCCGCCGCCGGCGCCACGCTCTGCGGCATCACCGTCTCCTATATGGACCTCTACGGTCGTTCGCCGCTCGCCGCCACCATCAGCGCCATCTCCAGGCTGCCGATCCTGATCCCCGGCGTCATCGTCGGCATATCGTTGCTGATCCTCGTCAATCTCATCGGCCTCGGCCCGTCGCGCATCGCCATCGTTCTCGGCCACATACTGGTGGCGCTGCCGACCACCGTGGTGATCATGCGCAGCCGGTTTGCCGCAATTCCGAAAACCATTCGCGAGGCCGCACTCGATCTCGGCGCTTCCGACTGGACGACCTTCCGGCGGGTGATGTTGCCGCTCTCGCTGCCGGCCATCGTCTCGGCCTTCATGCTGGCCTTTCTGATTTCCTTCGACGAGTTCATCGTCGTCTTCTTCCTCGCCGGCACCGAGCCGACGCTGCCGCTCTACATCTGGAGCCAACTGCGTTTTCCTCGCTCGCTGCCGACCGTGATGGCGCTGGGGACAGCTATCCTTGCTGTGTCAGTCATCATCGCCGGCATCGCCGAAATCCTGCGCCATCGCGGGCTGAGCACAGCCCGTCGGACGGCGCCCACCAGTCCAGCCTGAACCATAACAAAAGAGGAGAACCGAAATGGCATTCGACCCGAAATCAATTACTGGGCTGAAATCGATCACTGGCCCGAAATCGATCACTGCAAAGACAGCCCGCACCGGGCTTGCCGCGCTTGCAATCGTCCTGTCGTCGACTGTCGCCTTCGCCGCCGACAAGCTGCAATATTTCACTTGGTCCGGCTATGAACTGCCAGACTTCAACAAGAGCTTCCTGACGGCCCATCCCGATGGCGTCGAGGCCTCGATCTTCGGCGACGACGACGATGCCTTCACCAAGGTCAAGGCCGGCTTCCGCCCCGATATCGCCCATCCCTGCTACGACAAGGTGGCGCGCTGGAACAAGGAAGGCCTGCTGCAGCCGATCGATACCAAGCGCATCAAGAACTGGGATTCGATCTTCCCGGTGTTCAAGAACCTGCCCGACATCCAGGCCGGCGACGGCAAGGTCTGGATGGTGCCGTGGGATTGGGGCAACACCTCGATCCTCTACCGCACCGATCTGGTGAAGAACCCGGAAGCGAGCTGGAACCTTCTGTGGGACAAGCAATATGCCGGCCGCATGGCGACCATCGATGCCGTGCATGACACGCCGATCGTTGCAGCACTTCTGGCCGGCGTAAACCCCTTCGATATGACGCCGGAGCAGATGGACAAGGTGGCGGAAAAATTGCGCGAGCAGCGTCCGCTGCTCTCCAACTACACCACCGACATGACCTCGGTCGAACAGGCGCTGGCCAGCGGCCAGCTGGTCGCCGCCATGACCTGGAACGCGTCGGCAACCTCGCTGAAGAAGCAGGGCGTGCCGGTCGAGTTCATGAAGCCGAAGGAGGGCATGCTGACCTGGGCCTGCGGCTTCGTCATGCTCAAGGACGCCAAAAACGTCGACCTCGCCTATGACTTCATCAACAGCCGGCTCGACGCCGACTCGGGTAAGTACCTGATCCAGGCCTACGGCTATGGCAGCTCGCTGAGCACCGCCTTCGCCGGCGTGGCGAAGGACGAACTGGACAAGCTGCAATTGCCGGCGGACCCGGAGGTGATGCTGAAGACCACCATCTTCACCGGCCCGATGAAGCAGAACGACGATGTGGCGAAGATGTTCGAGAAAGTGAAGGCGGGCGGGTGAGGGATCCATCGCCGACGGTTGCGCTGCCCCTCACCTGCCTGCCGGCATCCTCTCCCCGTATAGTGACGGGGAGAGGGGCGCTGTCACCAGCGATTTCGCAAATCGCAAACGTTGCAGAAATGGCGCCGAGTTTGCGACCAGCCGCTTTCTCCCCGTCACTATACGGGGAGAAATGTCCGGCAGGACAATGAGGGCAGCGCCGACGGCAGGTAATTGTGACTAATCTCCTGAAGCCGCGGGTCTTGCCGCCGCGCCAAAGACTGCAACAAGGACCAACTGATGGACATGCTTGAAGCGAAACCAAAGGCCGACGCCGACATTCGCGTCGGCCGGCGCGTGCGGGCGCTGCGGCTGGAGCGCAATTTGTCGTTGGCCGAGCTGGCAGCAAAAGCCGGCGTCTCCATTGGTGCGCTGAGCCAGATCGAGCGCGGCCTGTCTTCGCTGCGCGTCAAGGTGATCTGGCCGCTTGCGGCCGCGCTCGACATCGAGCCTTTGGCGCTGATCACCGACGGCAACGAAGCCGCCAACGATCTCTATTGCGTGCGCGCCGACAAAAGGCGGCAGCTCCCGGTCAAGTCGGAAGGCATCGCCAAGGCGCTGCTGTCGCCGCCGGGCGCGGCGCTGACCGGCCTCTTGGTGACCGTGGAAGCCGATGGCGGCACGGCGGAAGCCTATGCGCATATCGGTCACGAGTTCGGCTATGTCCTGTCGGGCGAGGTCGAACTGGTGGTGGACTCGACAAAATACGTGCTGAAGAGCGGCGACTCCTTTGCCTTCAAGAGCACGCTTCTGCACGCCTTCCGCAATCCCGGCACCGAGCCTTGCCAGATCCTCTGGGTCAACACCACCAAGCCGTCCGAGGTTCGCGATGGCGCCTGATGCGCTGGTACGCCTGGACACGGTCTCGAAGGTTTTCCCCGGCGGCATTGTCGGGCTCGACGCCGTCGATCTCGACATTATCAGCGGCGAGTTCATCACCCTGCTCGGGCCCTCGGGCTGCGGCAAGACCACCAGCCTGCGCGTCATTGCCGGTTTCGAGAGCCCGTCGAGCGGCAAGGTGCTGCTCGATGGTCGCGACATCACCGCGCTCAGGCCGTTCGACCGTCCCGTCAACACCGTGTTCCAGGATTATGCGCTGTTCCCGCATATGAAGGTCGCCGAGAATGTCGGCTTCGGCCTGTCGCTGCGCAAACTGTCCGGCGCCGAGCAGGCAAAGCGCGTCCGCGAAGCCCTCGACATGGTCGGCCTCGCCGACAAGCTCGGCACCCGCGTTTCCGAACTGTCGGGTGGCCAGCGCCAGCGCGTCGCGCTCGCCCGCGCCATAGTCTGCGAGCCGCGCGTTCTGTTGCTCGATGAACCGCTGTCGGCGCTCGATGCGCATCTGCGCGAACAGATGCAGGTCGAACTGAAGCGGCTGCAGTCGCGGCTCGGCACCACCTTCGTCATGGTCACCCACGACCAGACCGAAGCGCTGTCGATCTCCGACCGCATCGTCGTCATGAACAAGGGCCGCATCGAGCAGATCGCGCCGCCGGCTACGCTTTACGACCGGCCGGCGACGAAATTCGTCGCAAGCTTCATCGGCACCATGAACCTCTTGCAATCGCGCTTCATCGGCCGCGACGGCGACCGCCTGCGCTTCGCCGCTGGCGGGCTTTCGCTGGAAGCAACATCTGAAACCGGCGACACACCCGGCGAAGGCACTGAGCGCACCATCGGCGTTCGCCCCGAGGACTTGCTGGCCACCACCGATGCCGCCGCCGGCACCGCGCCGGCGCGCGTCAACTCCATCGTCTTCCACGGCCGCACGCTGCGGCTGCATGCTGAGCTGGGGCAGGGATTGCCGGTGGTGATCGATGCGCCGCGCCAGGCCGAGGGCTTTCAATTCAGCGTCGGCGACGTGGCGCATATCAGCCTGCGCCGTGGTGCCAACTGCCCTATGCTGCCAAGCTGATCCAACCCAATCCCTTCATCGACGGTTGGATTTAACCTGCTGTGAAGATCGCCAAGGTGGAATTAAGTGTGAATTGACTCGCAAAGGAACATATTCCTACTTTGCGGGATGCCCGAACTAAGCACCCGACCGCGCCGAAATGTGCAAACCCTCTGCTTGGCGCATGAAGTCGGGCAGCTAATTCGTGTTCGATGTCGGAACTGCAACATCACTCGACACTATCTGCCTGGCGATCTCGCAAAGCTGGTTGGTGATATCCCCTTTTGGGATGTGGAGCGGCACATGCGGTGCGAGCGCTGCAAAGGTCGTGAGCTCGATGCAGGCATCATTCTGCCAAGCGCTGCTGAACGCCTTAAAATTCGCGTCAGACGTCTTGTCGAAATCCGCATGGTTCGCCGGGTAATCTGGCGAGACGACGATTGAGGAGAGCCGATTTCGGGCTAAAACAGAGACCCTTGGGCCGGGGCCTGTGGTGGGAACTTGATCTGTGTGGCTGGCTTCTCAACGATCACCAACGCGTCGTTGGGCGCCGTCCGCTGCAAATGCCGTGCTTTCGACCATGGCGCCGTCAGCCAAGCCTCGGTTTCCTCCGGCGTGGTGAGGATCACGGGCATAGCCTTCTCATGGATCGGCGCAATGAGAGCATTAGGCTTGGTGGTCATGAAGGCGTATAGCTCGAAGTCGCCGGGACCGTCCTTGACCTTTCGCACGCCCTGCCAAGACGTCCAGAAACCAGCGAAGAAGAACAACGGCCGGCTCTCGCCACGGGCAAACCAGTAATTTCGCTGGATTCCTGTTTCCGGGTCTTTATCGTTCGCCGCAGGGCTGGGCTCGGCAAAGCTGGTCACCGGCACGACACATCTGTGCTCGACCCCCACATATTGCTGCCAGTGCGAATATTGCGGATTGCGAACGTTGGTGGTGCCGTAGTCGGCCTTACCTTTCATGCGCTCGGGCGGCGTTGGCAAACCCCAAAGCAGTTTCGCCAGTTCACGCTCCCCATCCGCCCTGTTGCGAACGACAAGCCCAGGTTGATTGGGATAGACATCAAGCGAAGGTTCGAGGTTGCCGCTGATATCGTGCAATGTGCGGGTCCATTGGCGGACCGCCTCTTGCGTCGTCGTGATGTTGTAGAGGTTGCACATGCACCCAGCATTGCGGAATTGGCTTTTGTCTGCAACCGAAGTCGCTGTCCGACGCCGCCGCAATCGTCGTCACACAGCCGCGCTATATCATCGTCCTGACACACCTTGTCAGCTGTCGTGCGGGTAAAGGTGGCGGGCCGGCAAGCGCTTCCCTACTTCAAACCAGTCTGAACAGGAGGAACACACATGACCATCGCGGATGTTGCCAAGGATTTCACCGAAATGCTCCAGCAGGGGGATCACCTGGGTGCTGGTGAAAAGTACAATGCCGATGATATCGTCAGCCTCGAAGCGATGGAGGGGCCGATGGCCATTGCCCGTGGCAAGGAAGCTCTCAGGCAAAAGGGCGAATGGTGGCAAGCGAACCACGAAGTCCATGGCGGCTCTGTCGAAGGCCCCTATGTCAACGGCGACCAGTTCGCGGTGCGCTTCAAGTTCGACATAACGCCCAAGGCCACCGGCGAACGGGTCACCATGGACGAGGTTGGCCTGTACACGGTCAAGAACGGCAAGATCACAGAAGAGCGCTTCTACTACTGAGCCCGGGTGCCGTCGGGTTCCGGCGCGCTTCGCTGCACGACCCAAAAACTAGGCGGCCGGGACAAAGTCCTGGCCGCAGTGGGAAAAGCTCAAATGGTCTTCACATACTGCGCCAACTGATCGGCCACCGTGCCCCAGCCGTCGAAGAACCCCATCTCTTCATGATTGTTGCGGGTAGCCTCGTCGCGATGGATGGCCGTTGCCGTGTAGCGCGTGCCCTTGTCATCCGACTGAAGCGAAATGACTGCGGTGATGAAGGGCTCGCCGGAGGGCCGATAGCCCGGCAGCAGCGCATCGGTCCACACCAGCCGCTCGTTCGGCACGATCTCGAGATAGCAGCAATGGCGGTCGTTGACCTCCTTGCCGTCGGGCGATTGCATGCGCGTCCGGAACAGTCCGCCCGGACGAAGGTCGATCTCGCAATCGGTGATCAGCCAGGGCTTGGGCGTGAACCATTGCTTGACATGCTCCGGCACCGTCATCGCGCTCCACAAGAGTTCGCGCGGCGCGTCGAGCTTGCGCTCCAGCACAAGGTCCAGTCTGGGGTCGGGCTTGAAGGGATAGCTCACTTTTCTTGCTCCTTGAGGCTCATCACATAGGCGTCGAATTGATCGAGTCGGCGCTCCCACAGCGTGCGCTGTTCGGCCAGCCAGTTTTCGGCGAACTGCAGCGGTTCGGGCGCCAGCTGATAGGTCCTGGTGCGGCCGATTTTTTCCGATCGCACCAGACCGCAGCCTTCCAGCACTTTCAGATGCTCGATGAAGGAAGGCAGCGCCATCTCGAAAGGCTGCGCCAACTCGCTGACCGAGGCCGGACTGCGGTTCAACCGCTCGACCACGCGCCGCCGCGTCGGGTCAGCCAGCGCGCGGAAGATGCCGTCGATCGGCGGGAGACTTGTAGTTGGGGCGAGGAGGCTTGGCATGGGCGATCCTGAGGTCTGTCGACGCGGTGCAGGCAGATACTTAGGAAATTTCCTTAGTATTGGCAACCTCTAAAAAAGCGCCGCTAGCGATTGGGAAGCTGGCAAAGCGGGGAGGGCGGTTTTAGGCTGTCTGAGGATTCGACTGTCAGTCAAGGGAAGCGCGTTTTGACGATCACCATGTACGGCATCACCACCTGCGACACGATCCGCAAGGCGCGCACCTGGCTGGAGGGCCATGCTGTGCCCTACCGCTTTCACGACTACCGGGCCGAGGGGATAGAGGCGGGCAGACTGGACGGGTGGGTCGGCAAGGTTGGCTGGGAAAAGCTGCTCAACAAGGGCAGCACCACATTTCGCGAACTGCCGGACAAGGACAAGCAAGGGCTCGACGAGAAGAAGGCCAGGAAGCTGATGCTGGCCAACCCGACGATGATCAAGCGCCCGGTGCTCGAGGTCGGGGATGAGATTTTGGTGGGGTTCAAGCCGGAGGCTTATGAAGGGGTGGTGAAGTAGCGTAGCCTTGCCTCGTCAGCCTATGGCGTAGCAAGGAGCGAAGCGACGCAGCGCAGACCCGAGGATGACGAACGCGTGGAGGGCGATCGCTAATTGTGAAGGCTTTCGCTTGCGGCGTATGCAGCGGTTCGCTGTCTCTCAACCCGTCCCGCGCAAATATCCCGCCAACGCCACCGCATTGTTATGCGCCTCGTCATGCGCGCCATAAAGCAGCGTCACCTTGGCCTTGCCGAGCAAGCCACGCAGTTTCGCCACCGCTTCTCTATTCCCATCCAGTTCGACCGAATACCGCACCTGAAACTCCGCCCATCGCGCCGGCTCATGTCCGAACCACCTCCGCAATTCATCGCTCGGCGCGATCTCCTTCAGCCACAGCGTCAGCGCGGCATCCTCCTTGCTGACGCCGCGCGGCCAGATGCGATCGACCAGCACCCGCTGCCCGTCATCGGGCGCGGGTGCTTCGTAAATTCGCTTGACCGTCAGGTCGAAGGCCATCCGCCCCCTTTACGCCCACTCGCCCTTGCGCATCACCGGCACGCGGCGGCCATCCTTATGCACGCCGTCTATGTCGATCTTGTCCGAGCCGATCATCCAGTCGATGTGGATAAAACTCTTGTTGCCGCCGCGCTGGGCGATTTCGTCCTGGCTGAGCGAGGCGCCGTCGACGAAGCATTTTGAATAGCACTGCCCGAGCGCGATGTGGCAGGCGGCGTTCTCGTCGAACAGCGTGTTGAAGAACAGCAGGCCGCTGGCCGAGATCGGCGAGGAATGCGGCACCAGCGCCACCTCGCCGAGCCGGCGCGAACCCTCGTCGGTGTCGAGCACTCTCTTCAGCACGTCCTCGCCCTTCGAAGCCTTGGCTTCGACGATCCTGCCCTCTTCGAAACGCACCGAGATATCGTCGATCAGCGTGCCTTGGTAGGACAGCGGCTTGGTCGAGGATACATGGCCGGAGACGCGCCGTGCATGCGGCGTGGTGAAGACCTCCTCGGTCGGGATGTTCGGATTGCAGGTGACGCCGTTCTTGGCAGTCGAGGCGCCGCCCATCCATTCATGGCCATCGGCCAGCCCGACGGTCAGGTCGGTGCCCGGGCCGCTGAAATGCAGATCATGGAAATTGTGCTCGTTCAGCCACTTTGTGCGGCCGCGCAGCGCTGCATTGTGCGCCGTCCAGTTTGCGATCGGGTCTTCCACATCGACCCGTGATGCCGAAAAGATCGCATCGGCGAGCTTCACCACCGCGACATCGTCGGCATCGCCGGGGAAGACCTGTTTTGCCCAGGCGAGATCCGGGTAGGCGACGATGTTCCAGTTGATGTCGAAGCCGGTGATCTTTTCCAGCGCCGGCTGGTAGGCCATCGAGTTCGCCTTGTTGGCGCGCGCCACTTTCGCCGGGTCCTGCGCCGACAACAGCGACGGGTCCTCGCCGCGCACGGCAAGCCGCGCCGCATTGTTGGAAAAGGCCTTCGCCATGCCTTCATACATCCAGCCGGCGGCGCGGTCGAAGCCGGCATCCGCGCCGTAGCGGAAGCGCGCCAGCGTGATCTCGTCATCGTTGAAGATCGGCGTTACCAGCCCGGCGCCCGCCTTGTAAGCGTGCTCGACGATGCGCCTGGTCAGCGGCAGTGCGGCGATCGACGAGGTCAGCACCAGATCCTGCCCCGGCTGCAATTGCAGCCCCACCTTGATGGCGACTTCCGCCAGCCTGTCGAGCTTCACCGGGTCGATGGTTGCGGAAACGCCGCGCGAATGTGTGGTCATGATCCTGCCTGCCTTGGTCCGGGAGTGAGAGTTCCAACATAGGCCGGCGCGGCTGTCCTTTCCAGCACCGTCGCGACGGACAGCCCTAGGCAGCGCTTTCCAGCGCGCTGAACTGCGCCACGGTCGCCGCGATCTCTTCGCGGATCCAGATCTTGAAATCGCGCACCTTGCGGCTTTCGGTCTTGGTGGCCGAGGTCACCAGCCAGTAGCCGAGGCCGCTCTGCGCCCGCACGCCGAAAGGCGCGACGAGGCGGCCGTCGGCCAGCGCATCGGCGGCCAGCAATTGCCAGCCGAGCATGACGCCGTGGCCGGCGATTGCCGATTCCAGGCACAGCATCGGGTCGGTGAAGCGCGCGCCCTTGCGGAAGCTGACCGGCTCGGCCCCGGCAGCCTTGAACCAGCTCTCCCAGTTGATCATCGCCCGCTCGTCGGTGATGGCGCAGGTCTGCGCCAGGTCTTCGATCGACTTCAGTTTCTTGGCGATCACCGGCGCGCAGACCGGAAAGACTTCCTGCGCCAACAAAAGTTCCGCCCGGCCG
This sequence comes from Mesorhizobium sp. M0626, assembly GCF_040320665.1. NCBI lineage: Bacteria > Pseudomonadati > Pseudomonadota > Alphaproteobacteria > Hyphomicrobiales > Phyllobacteriaceae > Mesorhizobium > Mesorhizobium sp. M0626. The sequence continues at coordinate 64,351 of NZ_JAMYQD010000011.1, forward strand.
CCCGGCCATTTGCCGTCGCCAAGCCGGATGGCGATGTCGATGTCGGAACGTTCGAGATCGGCGAGGCGCACCGAGGCGTCGATGCGCAGCAGCACGTTGGGATGGCGGTCGAAATGCCGCGACAATCGCGGCAGCAGCCATTTCGAGGCGAAGGCCGGCGCCACCGAAACCACCAGCGTGCATTGGCTTGCCTCATCGGCCAGCGCCACCGCCTGCGCCAGCTCGCGAAAACCGGCGCCCAGCCGGGCGGAAAAAACCGTTCCGAATTCGGTCAGCACCAGCCCGCTTGCGGTGCGTTCGAACAGCGCCTGTCCGAGCTGCTTTTCAGTGCGGTTGATCTGCTGGCTGACGGCGCTGACCGAGACGTTGAGTTCGCCGGCCGCCGCCGCGAGCGAGCCGAGGCGGGCGACGGTTTCGACGGCGCGCAGGCCGTTGAGATGGACGCGGTTCAGCATAGCCATTTCAGTTTTTCTAAACCGGCGCGGCTGAAATCTCAATTGAAAGACAGCCCGACAAGGCAGATTTTAGTGGGACAGTCAGACCGAGGAGGCGAGGATGACGATCGTATCATTGTTCAAGATCTTAGCCGCTGCCGGCCTCCGGCCGGACCGCTATGATGGGATGCACGGCGGCGATGTCATCGACTGGGTTACCGACCCATTGTCGCATCCGGTGCTGGACACCATGTCGGAACGCGAACTCGGAGATATCCCGTTCCGGCTGACGGCGCGCCGCACCGCCTACGAGACCGGGGCGGTCGGCTGCGGCTGAGATGCGGGGGCGTTAGTCGCGCCCGCTGGCCCAACACAAAGCGGATTGTTTCATCGGTCGCCAATTCTATGGTGCGCTGCAATGAACGCCGCTCCATCACCCTTGCGCCAAGCTCTCGCTGGCATGATCGCCATGGCCGTTGCCATGGGCATTGGCCGTTTCGTCTACACGCCGATCCTGCCCGGAATGATGGAAGAACTGCATCTGTCGCCGGCCGATGCCGGCTGGATCGCGTCGGCCAATTATCTCGGCTACCTCGTCGGCGCGCTTGCGGCGGCAGGCGGCTGGGCGCATGGGCGCGAGCGCCTGCTGATGTTTGGCGGCCTTGCCGCCAGTGCTGCGCTCGCCGCCCTGATGGGGCTGAGCGAGACGATGACCGCCTTTGTCGTCCTCCGCTTCCTTGCCGGTCTCGCCAGCGCCTTCGTCATGGTGTTCATGGCCTCGATCGTCTTCGGTCACCTGGCAGCCGCCAACAGAAGCGACCTGCAGGCGCTGCATTTCGGCGGCGTCGGCCTCGGCATCGCGGCATCCTCAGCGCTGATGGCGGTTCTGGTCACCGAACATGCCGGCTGGGCTTCGGGCTGGCTGTGGTCGGCAGCGATTTCCGCCGGCGGCCTTGCGATGGTCGCCTTGCTCGCCGGCAGCACCGCACCTGGCCGCGGCGTGGCCGACCGCGAACCGGCACTGCCGAGGGACCGGTCGTTGGCAAAAGTCATCGTTGCCTACGGCCTGTTCGGCTTCGGCTATGTGGTGACGGCGACCTTCCTGGTCGCCATCGTGCGCCAGGGCGGCGGCGGCCGCGTCTTCGAGGCAAGCGTCTGGATGGTCACCGGCCTTGCCGGCTTTCCCTCGGTCTGGCTGTGGCAGAAGGTAGCGGCACGGATCGGGCTTTATACCGCCTATGCCGTGGGCTGCCTGGTCGAGGTGGTCGGCGTCACCGCCAGCGTCGCCATCGGCGGCACCGCCGGGCCGCTGCTGGCGGGCGTCCTGCTCGGCGGCACCTTCATCGCCATCACCGCGCTCGGCCTGCAGACGGCAAGGCAGCTCGTGCCGGAGGCGCCGCGCCGGATTTTTGCGCTGATGACCGCTTCCTTCGGCATCGGCCAGATCGTCGGCCCGATCGTCGCCGGACTGCTGGCGCAAGCCTCGGGCAACTTCTTCCTGGCCTCGATCGTCGCTGCTGGCGTATTGCTGGTATCTGCTGGGATCACCTGGTCGGCCGCGCCAAAATCGCCATGATTGTGGTCTTGCTCGATGCCGGGCATCGGGTACGGGCATTTGCTTTCCACCTAATGTGTGACTTTATGCCCGCTGAACCCCGCTGATTTGCGCACCGACCGAGGATTTCACCACAGTGTTCGTATCCTTCTTCCCGCAGCCGAAGCTGTTTTTCACCTCGGCCGCCGTCTGGAGCCTTTTGCTCATCATAATTTGGTTTTTCGGCGGCCAAGAGCTGGGTACCCTGATTGGGCTTGCTCCGGTGGCAGCCGACACGCCCGTTGGCGTTGAAGTCTTTTGGTCTGACCCGTTCGTCTGGTTCTACCTATACTACGGCACGGGCGTAGCGCTTTTCGCTGGCTTTTGGAGGTGGTATTCACCCCATCCTTGGCAGAACTGGTCGATCCTTGGGTCCGCGCTCATTCTCTTCGTGATCTATTTCCAGGTTCAAGTGGATGTAGCCTTTAACGCTTGGTACGGACCGTTCTACGATCTCATACAGCGGGCGCTCGGCAAGGCGTATTCGACAACGCCGTGGGATTTCTACAGCCAACTGCTGACCATCTCCTGGGTCGCTGGATTGGCCGTTGCCGTGGGTGTCCTTAACCTATTTTTTGTGAGCCATTGGATCTTCCGCTGGCGCACGGCGATGAATGAATACTACATGTTCTATTGGGACAGGCTTCGCACTATCGAAGGAGCGTCGCAGCGTGTCCAGGACGACACCATGCGCTTTTCCACGACGATGGAAGCACTCGGTGTGAATTTGGTCCGCTCGGTAATGACGCTGATCGCATTCTTGCCCGTTCTCCTCGTTCTGTCGAAAAATGTAACTGAATTGCCAATCGTCGGAGAGGTCCCTTACTCCCTAGTGGTGGTAGCGATTGTTTGGTCGATTTTTGGGACTACTTTCTTGGCGCTCGTCGGCATCAAGTTGCCAGGCCTCGAATTCCGTAACCAGCGCGTCGAGGCTGCCTATCGAAAAGAACTTGTTTATGGTGAAGATGATCCGAATCGTGCTCGGCCGCCCACTGTCGCCGAACTATTTAACAACGTGCGGCGAAATTACTTTAGGCTTTACTTCCACTACATGTATTTCAATGTGGCTCGCATATTCTATCTTCAGATAGATAATATATTCCCTTATATAGTATTGGTCCCAACGATGGTGGCCGCCAAAATCAGTTTGGGTCTATTGAACCGAATTCTCGATGCCTTCGGGCAAGTGCGCTCCTCGTTCCAATATCTCGTCAATGCGTGGACAACGATTGTCGAGCTTCTGTCCATTTACAAGCGCCTGCGTGCCTTCGAGGCAATTATCCACGGCGAGCCGCTTCCCGATATCGATCGTCGTTTCCTCGCGCGCCAGGCAAAGGAACCCGACCCGGCTTGATCCTATCTGCATAGACGGTTGGCGGCTCAGCCGCCCACCGCCGCCTGCCTCTCGCTACCACGTTGCCGCTGCACATAATCGCGAAAACTGATGCACTCGACATCTGATTTGACGCAGTTTTCGCCGGCAAAGCGCTCCAGCGCGTCCCAGTAGGCGCCGTTGTTCATCGGCGTGAAGTGGAAGCTGAGCACCAGCGGGATGCGCTTGCCCTGATATTGCCTGTCGAAGGCGGCGCGGAACGCCTGGTACGTCCGCTCGGTGAAGTCTGCCGCCTGGCTTGGCCGCTCGAAGCCGCCGGAATGCCTGACATAGAGATTGTAGTCCATGGCGATCACCAGCCTACCATCAGGGCCTTCCGGGATCTGCGGCAGCGAAAAGCGGGTCAAGCCGCCGCCGGTCGGCGGCTCGACCGGGCCTTTCGAAACGCCGCTGGCATCATAGTGGTAGCCGGCTTCAGGCAGGGCCTCATAGAGCCCTTTGCTGGTCGAGAGGTACGGCGCGCGAAAGCCGACAACGGCATGGGCAATATCGCTCCATCCCTTGGGCTCGGGTTCAATACCGTTGATCGCATAGGCGTTTTCCAGAATGCGCTCGAACGAGGCGAATTCCTTCAGCCAGTCGGCCTTGCTCCAGTCCTTGCCGTCGAAATGGCCGCAGCCATGGCTGGCGATGTCGTGGCCTTCCGAAGCGGCGAGCCCGATCTGATCGAGCCGATCGGCGACGTCCTGCTTCGAAGCGGCAAAGCCGATGTTGGATTTGCCCGCGGACTTGGCCGGAGCTGTGTAGTCGGCCCGCGTCTGCGGCGACAGCAGGAAGACGCAGGACAAAAAGTAGGTGAAATGCGCGCCGGTGCGCTTGGCCAGCGCCCGGCTGCGCTGCCATTGCGAGATCTCCCGGGCGCTGTCGAATGAGATGATGACGATTTGCTTCGGCTTTGCCGGGGCAGGCGGCGCCGGCGGGTCGGCGAAAGCCGCACCAGCCATGGCAAGCACGGCTGAGGAAAACGCAACAACGCGGGACAAACGTGGCATCGGCAATCTGGGCTTGATCTGGAGGCAGTCCAAGCCGGCTATCGGCAAAATGTGGCGTGGGTGCGATCAACGTCGGCAGCTATGCGCCCGGCGATTAGCCGATTTTCCTGCCGAGCCCCTTCCATGCCCGCGAAATTTCGCTAAAACGCGGGCTCAAGAAGCGCCCCTGTTAGGGCAGCAATGGTTTTGATTGATGTCCGACGACAGTTTTATCCGCGAAGTCAACGACGAGATCCGTCGCGAGCAGGCGCAGGCGCTATGGGACCGCTTTGGTCCGGCGATCCTTGGCCTCGCCATCCTGGTGGTGCTTGGCACCGCCGCCTTCGTCGGCTACCGCTATTGGGACGAGACGCGCGCCAACCGCTCCGGCGATGCCTTCTCGCAGGCGCTGAAGCTTGCCAATGACGGCAAGAGCGACGAGGCGCTGACCGCCCTCGAACAGCTGGAAAAGGACGGCTACGGCGCCTATCCGCTGCTCGCCCGCATGCGCGCGGCGACCGTCAAGGCCGACAAGGGCGACTTTGCCGCCGCCGTCGCCGATTTCGATGGCGTCGCCGCCGACAACGCCATTCCCCAGGGCATTCGCGACATGGCGCGCCTGCGGGCCGCCCTGCTGCTCGTCGATCACGGCTCCTTCGCCGACGTCTCCAGCCGCGTCGAGGCGCTGACCGCCGACAACAACACGCTGCGCCACACAGCGCGCGAAGCGCTCGGCCTTGCCGCCTGGAAGGAAGGCAAGACCCAGGATGCGCTGAAACTGTTCGACCAGATCGCCGCCGATGACGGCGCCCCGCGCAACGCGCGCCAGCGGGCGACGCTGATGTCGGAATTGATCCGCGGCTCGGGCGCGTCATGATACGCATCGCCCAAAGCCTGCCCTCGGGCCTGACCCAAGGGCGCGCTGCGGTTTGGGCGATGATATGGATAGCCGGATGAGCTTCAAAGTCGCCATTATCGGCCGGCCCAATGTCGGCAAATCGACGCTTTTCAACCGATTGGTGGGACGGAAGCTGGCGCTTGTCGACGACACGCCGGGCGTCACCCGCGACCGTCGCGTCCACGCGGCCAAACTCTACGATCTGCATTTCGATGTCATCGACACCGCCGGTTTCGAAGACGCCGCCGCCTCGACGTTGCCCGGCCGCATGCGCGCGCAGACCGAGATCGCGATCCGCGAAGCCGACCTGATCTTCTTCACCATCGACGCCAAATCAGGCCTTTTGCCCGACGACCGCACCTTTGCCGAGATCGTGCGCAAATCCGGCAAGCCGGTCGTGCTGGTCGCCAACAAGGCCGAGGCCAAGGGCGCCCAGGGCGGCATGCTGGAGGCCTGGGAACTCGGCCTCGGCGAGCCGATCCCGGTCTCGGCCGAGCACGGCCAGGGCATGCCCGATCTGCGCGACGCGGTGATCGAGGCGCTGGGCAAAGACCGCGCCTTCGGCGAGGAAGAAGACGAGGCCGAGGACGTCGCCGCCAGCGAGGTGCTGATCGGCGAGGACATCACCGATCCCGACGCCGAACCTGCCTATGACGACACCAAGCCGATGCGCATCGCCGTCGTCGGCCGTCCCAATGCCGGCAAGTCGACGCTGATCAACGCGCTGATCGGCGAGGAGCGGCTTTTGACCGGCCCGGAAGCCGGCATCACCCGCGATTCCATCTCGGTCGACTGGGACTGGCATGGCCGTCGCCTAAAACTGTTCGACACTGCCGGCATGCGCCGCAAGGCCAGGATCCACGAAAAGCTGGAAGTGATGTCGGTGCAGGACGGTCTGCGCGCCATCCGCTTTGCCGAGATCGTCATCATCGTGCTCGACGCCACCATCCCATTCGAGAAGCAGGACCTCCAGATCGCCGACCTGATCATCCGCGAGGGCAGGGCGCCGGTCATCGCCTTCAACAAATGGGACCTGATCGACAATCCGCAGGAACTGCTGGCCGAATTGCGCGAAAAGTCCACACGGCTTTTGCCGCAAGTGCGCGGCATCCAGGCGGTGACGGTTTCGGCCGAGACCGGGCGCAGCCTCGACAAGCTGATGGATGCCGTCATCAAGACGCACAAGGTGTGGAACAGCCGCGTTTCCACCGGCAAGCTCAACCGCTGGCTGGAAAGCATTCTTGCGCATCATCCGCCGCCCGCCGTCGCCGGACGCCGGCTCAAGGTCAAATACGTCACCCAGGCCAAGACCCGGCCGCCGGGTTTCGTCGTCCAGTGCTCGCGGCCCGACGCGATGCCGCAATCCTATGTCCGCTACCTCTCCAACAGCCTGCGCGAAGCCTTCGACATGCCCGGCGTGCCGATCAGGATAGCGCTGCGGACTTCGGACAACCCGTTCGCGGGGAGAGCGAACAAGCGCAAGTGAGCGGTGACGGTTGCGAAATTCTCCGCAAGATTGGCGGGGCAGCACCCCCCTCTGCCCTGCCGGGCATCCCCCTCAAGGGGGGAGATCAGCAGCCGCTGCGGCCGTTCTCACCTTGCAAGATCAAAAATTGGCGAAAGCGTTGATGACAGCAATCTCCCCCCTTGAGGGCCCTTGAGGGGGAGATGTCCGGCAGGACAGAGGGGGGTGTGACGGAACGCGACACCGGGTGATCACCGCGTCTAAGCGACCTCTCTCAACCGCTCGTCCTGCGGCAGCGCCGCCACCGCCGCCTGCCACAAAATATCCGCCAGCCGCGTCGCCACCGGGTCCAGTTCGGCGTCTTTCTGGTGCATCACCAGCGCCATGGTTGGCAGCGCGGGTAAGCCCAACGTTTGCGGTGCCATCGTCCTGACATTGGCCGGCAGGCCGATATCCGTGCGGATGGTCAGGCCGAGGCCGGCGGCGACCGCCGCCCAGATGCCGCCAAGGCTGGGGCTGGAGAAGGCCATCCGCCATGGCAGGCCGGCGCGGTCGAGCGTTTCCGTCGTCACTGTGCGCAGCAGGCATGGCGCTTCCAGCGCCACCAGCGGCAGTGCCTCGCCCTCGCGTAGCCTGGTCTCGATCAGCTTTGCCGGCCCGATCCAGCGCAATTGCGCGTCGCCGACATGCCGGCTGTAAGGCAGCGCCTGGCCGCTGTCCCAGGCCAGCGCAATGTCGAGATTGCCTGATGTGATCCGCTCGGCGAGTTCATAGCTGCGCCCGATCCGCGCCTCGATCTTGACCTTGGGGTGCGCGCGGGCGAAGCGTCCGAGCACCTCCGGCAGCACCGCCTCGCCGAAATCCTCCTGCAAGCCGAGCCTGACCCAGCCTTCCAGTTCCACGTCGTGGATGGCCGAGGCCGCCTCGTCGTTCAACTCGAGCAGCCGCCTGGCATAGCCGAGCATGGTTTCGCCGGCTTCGGTCAACGCCAGTCCGCGGCCCGACTTGCGGAAGATCGGCGTCGCCGCCTGGTCCTCCAACTTCTTCAGTTGCGCGCTCACCGCCGAGGTCGAGCGGCCAAGCCGGTCGGCGGCCTTGGCGAAGCTGCCGAGTTCCATGCCGGTGACGAAGCTTCGGAGGACATCGAGGTCGAAGGTTACGCGGCGCATCACAACGATCCTGTTTTTCGGGAACAATTGTCAAAAACTTCCCGATATTCGGGATGAAGTTATGGCGGTAAAGACGAGGCGTCAAGGTCCCGAAAGGGCATCAACAGGAGTCCCGCCATGTCGATCGCCGACGCAAATTGTGAGCCAGGCCGGGTTGGCCGAGCCGCCGCCGTCACGTCGAAGGCTGAACGATTTCGCGCCAATCATCGCTGGAAGGTGCTTGGCATCGGCGTTGCCGCCAATGCCAGTTTCTCCGCCACCTTCGCCGGCATACCGGCGGCGGCGGTGTTTCTGCGGTCGGGCTATCACTTGAGCAATGGCAATCTCGGCCTGGTCCTCGGTCTTCTCGGACTGGGCGTTGCCTTGAGCGAACTGCCCTGGGGTCTGCTCACCGACCGCTGGGGCGATCGCGGCGTGCTATTGACCGGCCTTGGTGCGACCGCGGCGTGGCTCGCCCTGATGGCGTTGTTCATCGTGCCCTCAGTGACCTATGTGCCTGGCGTCGCAATGCTGGCCGCATGCCTTCTGGTCACCGGCCTGCTCGGCGGCAGCGTCAACGGTTCCAGCGGCCGCGCCATCATGGCCTGGTTCCACGAAGGCGAACGTGGCTTTGCCATGAGCATCAGGCAGACCGCGGTGCCGCTCGGCGGCGGGCTCGGCGCGCTGGTCCTGCCGTCGCTGGCATCGGTGCACGGTTTCGCGGCGGTCTTCGGGCTGCTGGCCGCCATGAACGCCGTCTCTGCGCTGTTTGCCTGGCGATGGCTGCACCAGCCGCCGGAACTGGACAATGCCGGCAGCATGGCCGTGGCAAAGTCGGGCGGTCCGGCGCCGCTGCGCAATGTCGAGGTCTGGCGCATCGCCACCGCCATCGGCCTGCTCTGCTTTCCGCAAGTGGCGGTGCTCACCTTCGCCTCCGTCTTCCTGCACGATTTCGCCGGCATGGCCACGCTCACGATCAGCGCCAGCCTTGCCGCGGTGCAGACCGGCGCGATGGTGATGCGCGTCTGGAGCGGCCGCTTCACCGACCGCCATGGCAACCGCCGCTGGTTCCTGCGCCTCTGCAGCATGACGAGCGCGCTTGGCTTCGCGGCCGTCGGCCTGCTGGTCCTGGCGGCAGGAGCCACGCCAGACGCCCATGCCGCGTTGATCCCGGCGATCGACGTGCTGCTGGTCGTTGCCGGCATTTCGGTCTCCGCCTGGCATGGCGTCGCCTACACCGAACTCGCCACGCTTGCCGGCGCCAGCCGCGCCGGAACCGCGCTCGGTCTTGCCAACAGCTTCGTCTTCATCGCCTTCTTCGTGGTGCCGACCGCCATTCCGGCTTTGCTGCTCATCTGGTCGTGGCCTGGCGTCTGGCTGGTGGGCGCGCTCTGCGCCATGATTGCATGGCCAATTTTCCTGCGGCCGAACTGACGGGTTGCCGGTCGGCAAACGGCGTCCCATTTCGGGCCGCTTCGGAAAAACACGATCAACCGCGTTAACCCCGCATCAAGGTTAATGCTTCACTTTGGCTCTCCAGTGGCTCAGTGGCGTTTCTGGAGAGTTCCCCGTGCATCGACGTGTCCTGAAGCGGCTGGCCGCCGCCGCCGGTGAGAAAAAACGTTCCTTCGTATCGCCATTGGTCATCGGGCTCGGCATCTGGATCGGCTTTCCAACTGTCGTCGCCTACCAGGACATGGGCAGCTTGATTTCCGGCCTCGAAGCTTCGGGCACCCGCTGGAACTCTTATGTCGAGCGCTCCGTCGCCGGCTCGGTTCATGCCGCCGAAATGCCTTTCATCGATTCCGTCACCACCGGTTCGCTCTCGGGCTCGGGCGTGCGCCTGCCCGGCGTCGGCAAGGTCTCGTTTCGCGGCAAGGGCAATGTCGCCGGCATCACGCCCGACGAGGACCGCATCATGCGCGCCGACAAGAAGGGCCGCATCATCCAGGTCTCGCCGGTGGCGCCGCCGAAGAACTTCAATGCCGGCTCAATCTTTCAGCGCACGTCCTCGCTGCTGCGGCCGAGCATGGACAGCGGCCTGAAGCTCGCCTTCGCCAAGCCCGGCATCAAGGGCAAGGAAATCCAGATCGCCCAGGCCTTCCATACCAATGTGGACAAGAAGCCCGATCCCGGCGTGCCGGCCATGCTTGCCGCGTTGGTCAACAATGACAGACCGGACGTGCTGGCCACCGCCTATGCCCAGGCCGAACCCGATTACGCCAAGGCCTCACCCTTCGAAGCGCTGCTGCAGGACGAGGAGCCGAGCAGCGGGCGCTTCATTCCGCCGATGGCCAAGGGTGACCACTCGTGGATCCAGAACCCGCTGCCGGCCAGCGTCTTCTCCACGAAGGAGCAGGCCTGCCTCGCCAACGGCATCTATTTCGAGGCGCGCGGCGAATCCGTGCGCGGCCAGGCCGCCGTCGCGCAGGTCATTCTCAACCGCGTCCGCAATCCGGCCTATCCGAACTCGATTTGCGGCGTCGTCTACCAGAACGACAACTGGCTGAACCGCTGCCAGTTCTCCTTCGCCTGCGACGGCCGCAAGAAGCGCATCGAGAGCCCCGCCCATTACAAGACCGCGCAGGACGTCGCGATGGCGGTCACCGCCGGCAAGATATTCATTCCCGAAGTCGGCTCATCGACCCACTACTACGCCAACTACGTCCATCCGGGCTGGGCGCGCACGATGCAGAAGATGACCAAGATCGGCCTGCATATCTTCTACCGCACCTATGGCGGCGGCTGGAGCTGAGCCCTTCGGCTTGCCTGTCGCAAACGAACCGCAAAGGCCCTGGAAGCCGAAATCGGACAACGGTCGCCGGACGGATTCGGGGCATGTGCCGACCCGATAGTGCCGGGCACGATGTCGCACCTCGCCAAGTGATTGATTCCAATAGAAAAAATACATGGCTTTGAAGTCCCGCCCGTGGCTTGACGGGCGCAAACCCTCTAACTATGTTGCCGGCGACTTTAGAAGCGGACGGACGGTGACGGTCTGACCGGGCAGGGGGGTTACGATGGCCGACAAGAACGGGCCAGACGGAACCGGAGAAACCGGCCGCGGCAGCAAGCACGAGGCCGACATCCGCGACGAAGATCTCGAACGCCGCCGGCGTGAGCTTGGAGCATCGCTTGCGACAAGACGGCCGGATCAGCTCGAGGGGAATGACGGCGCGAAGGCGACGGCCGGATATGGCCAGGCGCTCAAGCTGTCCAGCGAGTTCATCGCCGGGATAGTGGTGGGTGTGGGCCTTGGCTGGTTTCTGGATCGCGTGGCGGGAACCTCGCCATGGGGTCTGGTCGTCGGCTTGTTGCTGGGCTTTGGCGCCGGCGTGCTCAATGTCCTGCGTTCGTCAGGTGTTGTGGCGGAATTCGGAAAAAGCGAGAAGTCGCACGATCCGAAAGAATGAAATGGCGCGCCGCCAATGGCGCACAAGGACACTTAAGGCCGCTCGCGGTTTTGACGGGGATGTAAATGGCTGCTGACAAGGTCGATCCGATCCACCAGTTCCATATCGTCAAGCTGATTCCGATCAATATCGGCGGCTATGACCTGTCCTTCACCAATTCGGCTCTGTTCATGGTCGCGACCGTGCTCGTCGCATCGGCGTTTCTGTACCTCTCGACCTCCAGCCGCAGCCTTGTTCCCGGGCGCCTGCAGTCGGTTTCGGAAATGGGCTATGAGTTCGTCTCCAACATGCTGCGCGACGCCGCCGGAACGCAGGGCATGAAGTTCTTCCCCTTCGTGTTCTCGCTGTTCATGTTCGTGCTGGTCGCCAACCTGCTTGGCCTTTTCCCTTACTTCTTCACCGTCACCAGCCACATCATCGTCACCTTCGGCCTCGCAGCCCTGGTGATCGGAACCGTCGTTGTCTACGGCTTCACGAAGCACGGTCTGGGCTTCCTCAAGCTCTTCGTGCCGCACGGCGTTCCGGTGTTCCTGTTACCGCTGGTGGTGCTGATCGAGGTGATCTCCTTCGTGTCGCGCCCGGTCAGCCTCTCGGTTCGTCTGTTCGCCAACATGCTGGCCGGCCACATCACCCTGAAGGTGTTTTCGGGCTTCGTCGTCAGCCTGAGCGCGCTCGGCGCCGTCGGCGTTGCCGGTTCGGTGTTGCCGCTGGCCATGGCAGTCGCGCTGACCGCGCTGGAATTGCTGGTCGCTTTCCTGCAGGCCTACGTCTTTGCGGTGCTGACCTGCATGTATCTGAACGACGCCCTGCATCCCGGGCACTGACCTTAGAATTTCCGGCATCTTTCGCCGGATGGAATTGCAACGGAATTACAGATCCAAAGGAGTTCAAAATGGACGCAGAAGCAGCAAAGTACATCGGCGCCGGTATCGCTTGCCTGGGCATGGGCGGCGCGGGCATTGGCCTCGGCAACATCTTCGGCAGCTACCTGGCGGGCGCCCTGCGCAATCCGTCGGCCGCCGATGGCCAGTTCGGCCGCCTGATTTTCGGCTTCGCCGTGACCGAAGCTCTGGGCATTTTCTCGCTTCTCATCGCGCTTCTCGCCCTGTTCGGCTGAGCCCCTGTTCGGCCAATTATCGGTCGGACGAGCATTGGGAAGAATTGGCTGGCCGCATTCCTGCGGCCATGCCTGATATGAGGGGATAGTCCATGTTCGTGACATCTGCGTTTGCGCAAGAGTCCGCACCCGCCGCTGAAGGCGCCCACACCGGTACGGAAGGCGACACGCATTCCGGCACCGGCGTGCCTGCCGAGGCGCACGGCACGTTCCCGCCATTCGATCCGGCGACGTTTCCGTCCCAGCTTCTGTGGCTGGCGATCACGTTCGGGCTGTTCTATTTGTTCCTGAAGAAGGTGGTGATGCCGCGCCTTGGCGGCATCATCGACGTCCGCAGCGATCGCATCACGCAGGACCTCGACCAGGCCGCCAAGCTGAAGGGCGAGGCCGACGCCGCCGTTGCCGCTTACGAGCAGGAACTGGCGGAAGCCAAGGCCAAGGCCAACGCGATCGGCCAGCAGGCCAACGACGCTGCCAAGGCTGAAGCCGAGGCTGCCCGCAAGAAGGTCGAGGCCGCCCTCGACAAGAAGCTCGGCGAGGCCGAGGCCAGCATTGCTTCCATCAAGGCCAACGCCATGAAGGAAGTCGGCATGATTGCCGAGGACACCGCTTCAGCCATCGTCGATGCGCTTGTCGGCGGCAAGACGAGCAAGGCCGAGATCTCGGCTGCGGTCAAATCCGTGGCCCGGTGAGGAGCACATCATGGACGCCACATCTCTCGCAACGCTTTGGGCAACGGTTGCCCTCGTCATTTTCCTCGGCGTTGCCGTTTACATCAAGGTGCCAGGCCTGATCGCCAAGTCGCTCGACGCCCGTGCGACCAAGATCAGCGACGAGCTTGCGGAAGCCCGCCGGTTGCGCGAAGAGGCCCAGCAACTGCTCGGCCAATACCAGAAGAAGCGCAAGGAAGCCGAGCAGGAGGCCGCAGCCATCGTCGCTGCCGCCAAGCGCGAGGCCGACATGCTTGCCGCCGAGGCGCACAAGAAGACCGAAGACTATGTCACCCGTCGCACTGCGCTTGCCGAGCAGAAGATCGGCCAGGCCGAGCGCGAAGCCGTCGCCGAAGTGCGCGCCAGCGCCGTCGACATCGCCGTCGAGGCGGCCCGCACGCTGCTTGCCGGCAAGATCGACGCCAAGGCCGGCGCCGACCTGTTCAAGTCCGCGCTGCAGGACGTGAAGGCCAGGCTGAACTAAGCGGGGTTAACTCGCTGACATCAAGCCGCCCGGGCAACCCGGCGGCTTTTTTGTTGAGCGGCGACGGAGATTGGCGAAGGCGGTGGTGCGCCTGATCTCCCCCTCGAGGGCCCTCGAGGGGGGATGTCGCCAAAGGCGACAGAGGGGGTCCGTTCGACCAGGCGCGACGCTCTTTCTGCGACCAAGAAGGGCTAGCACTTCACGCGCGCGACCCCCTCTGGCCTGCCGGCCATCTCCCCCTCAAGGGGGGAGATTAGCTGTCCAACCCGACAAACCCTTCTTCTTCCACCACCTCAACCCCACCCAGCCTGAACGGCGCGAATGATGCCCGGTGCAGCCTTGCCACCGGCCCATGCGCTTCGATCGCGGTGCGGTGCCGCACGGTGGCGTAGCCCATATGGACCTCGAACCCGTAGCGCTCGTGATGGCTGCCGCAGCCGCACATCATGCGGTCGCGCATCACCTTGGCGACGATCGAGGCGGCGGCGATCGATTGCGAGCGCTGGTCGCCCTTGATCAGCGCGCGGCCTTCGCAGAGGAGGCCCGGCGGCACATCGCGGCCATCGGCCAGCGCCAGCTTCGCCTGGATCGGCAGGCCGGCAAGGGCGCGGCGCATGGCTTCCAGGCTGGCCTTGAGGATGTTGCTGCCGTCAATGCCTTCGGCGCTGACCGAGGCCATCGACACGCCGAGCGCTGACCCCAGGATTTTCAGGAACAGCGCCTCGCGCTGCAAATGGTTGAGCCGTTTGGAATCGTCGAGCCCGTCGGGAATGTTGGCGGGATCGAGGATCACGGCCGCCGCCACCACCGGCCCGGCCAGCGGACCGCGGCCGGCCTCGTCCATGCCTGCCACCGGCCACAGGCCTTCCGCCATCGCCTTCGTCTCGAAGGAGAAGTCGGGCTTTTCGACGATTTCGAAAAGAAGCGGAGAATCGGAACGTGCGCGAGCCATGTTGCGGCGAGGTTCGCATCGGCTCCGATTCTCCGCAAGTCCCTCCAAGGTCGAGTGGGGCAAGACCGGGAGGGCACCGTCTGCAGGCCGGGGGACAGGCCGGACGGGATTCTTGGGTCGCCTGACAGCCACGAGGGCAGGGCAGGCGCTACTCTCAGAGCAGCATCAGCTGCTCGGTCGCCTTGGCGGCGGCGACAAACTGGTCGGTTCGGAGCGTGCGCCGCTCGGCGTTGAGGCCGAGCCGCTTGGCCGTGATCTCGAAGCGCCGGCCGATCTGCCAGGCATAGGGGCCGGCGCCTTTCATCCGCTTGCCCCATTCCGAATCATAGTCCTTGCCGTCGCGCATCGAACGGATCAGCGACATCACGTGCCGATAGCGGTCGGGATAATGGCGCAGCAGCCAGTCCTTGAAGATCGGCGCCACCTCGAGCGGCAGGCGCAGGATGACATAGCCGGCCTCGCGGGCGCCTGCGGCGCGTGCCGAATCGAGGATGCGCTCCATCTCCTGGTCGGTCAGGCCGGGAATGATCGGCGCCACCATGACAGAGGCCGGAATGCCGGCATCGGAAAGCTGCCGGATCGCCTCAAGCCGCTTGGTCGGCGTCGACGCGCGTGGCTCCATGGTGCGCGCCAGCATGCGGTCCATCGTTGTCACCGACAGCGCCACCTTGGCCAAGCCCCGTTCGGCCATGCGCGACAAGATGTCGATGTCGCGCGTCACCAGATGGGATTTGGTGACGATGCCGACCGGATGGCCGCGCGCCTCCAGCACTTCGAGGATCTCGCGCATAATCCGGTATTGTTTCTCGATCGGCTGGTAGGGATCGGTGTTGGTGCCGATCGCGATGGTGCGCGGCTGATAGCCATCCTTCGACAGTTCCTTGTCGAGCAGCCGCGCCGCATCCGGCTTGGCAAACAGCTTCGCTTCGAAATCCAGCCCCGGCGACAGGCCCATGAAGGAATGCGTCGGCCGGGCGAAACAATAGACGCAGCCATGCTCGCAGCCGCGATAGGGGTTGATCGAGCGGTCGAAGGAAATGTCGGGCGATTCGTTGCGGGTGATGATGGTGCGCGGCTTCTCGACCTGCACTTCGGTCTTGAACGGCGGCAATTCCTCCAGCGAATTCCAGCCGTCGTCGAACACATCCCGGCTGACCGGCTCGAACCGGCCGGACGGGTTGATGCCCGCGGAACGGCCGCGGTTGCGATCCGGACGGACGCGCATGCCGCTCTGTTCGATCATCGCATTGGCCATCTCGGCTCGCCCTGCTCCGAAAGCAGCAATGTCCGCACGCACGATATGTTCCATTTTGGCCCTTTCCCAAGGACTGTCGGCTGGCTGTCGAATCGCTCTGTTCATGAAAATAATCCTATTTCGCTGATGAGAACAAAGCAAGAACTTTTTCGTTGGGCCATGCAAAACTGGCGCTGCGCCGGGCTTTCCGCTATTCGGCTAAAAATGCTCAGCGTTCTCATCGAAACCCGGGATGACGAAGAAGGCCTTGCCCGCACGCTCGCCTCGTTGATCGGCGGCGCGGTCGAGGGCGTGGTGCGCGATGTCATCGTCTGCGACACCGGCTCGACCGACCAGACGCATCGGGTTGCCGATCATGCCGGCTGCCACTTCGTGGCCGGCGGCATTGCCGCGGGAATCAGGCAGGCGAAGGGTGACTGGCTGCTGTTTCTGGAACCCGGCGCAAGGCTGGCGGAGGGCTGGATCGACGACGTTGTCGCTCACACGGCGCGGCAAACCATGCCGGCGCGCTTTTCCCGTGCGCGCGGCAGCCGCACGCCGTTCCTGTCACGGGTGTTTTCGGGCAACCGGGCGCTGGCCGAAGGGCTGGTCATCAGCAAGCGCCAGGCCGCTGCCCTGTCGAAGAACGCGCACAGCGCCGAAGCCCTTGCGCGCGGTCTCGCCACCAGGCGGCTCGACGCCGAAATCTGGCTGGCGCCGAAGAAGTGATCTTTCTCCCTTTTCCCGTTCCCAGGGAGAAGGGTGCCCGAAGGGCGGATGAGGGGCAGCGTCGGCGTCTCATCCGCATTGGCACGGTCGCAGCACCATCCCTCTTTTTCGCCGCAAAAAGCTATTGTGCATTGCACAAAAGCTGACGCGGGATTAGCATTCCGTTGATGCGGGATATCGGGGTTTGGGTAGTGCCGGAGCGGTAAGCAAGCGCCGCGTCGTCGTTGCTGCCGTTCATATCTGAGGACCCCGATGAACCTTTCGTCCCCTGACAAATCCGGCGCCCCCAGTCTGGAAGCCATTGCCCGCAACGGCAGCCAGCTCCGCCGCATTGCGGTGCGTATCCCGACCTATCTGTCCGACCTGCGCGAAAATCCCGCATGGCTGCCGATGTTCGTGCTTGCCCGCACCATGCCGGCGCGCAAACTGCACTGGCTTGGCGCCAAAGCCGCGCGCCCCGCGCAGAGTGCCGGAGCGACGATGTTCAGGGGCGTCGACCTCAAGTCGATCGTCGCGGCGCTGCGCGCCGATGGCCTGTTCTCCGGACTGGTCCTTCCGCAGGCAATCCACGAAGAGATCGCCAGCTTTGCTCAGAGCACGCCGTGCTTCGGCAATTTCGACCGCCGGCTCGAATTCATGCCCGGAGAACACGCAGAAGCCGAGAAGCGGTTCGGCCGCTCTTTGCTCAGCGGCCACTATTTCGAGCGCATCCTCAGCTGCAAGGCAGCACTCGCCATCCAAAACGATCCGCTGCTGCTCGACATCGCCCAGCACTATCTGGGCGGGCAGGCAAAGCTGATCACCACGCGTGTCTGGTGGAGCTTTCCGACCGGCGAGGCTTCCGACGCCGACAAGAACCTTGCCTCGCTCGGCAAATATCATTTCGATCTCGACGACTGGCGGATGCTGAAATTCTTCTTCTATCTCAAGCCCTGCGATGCCGGCACCGGCCCGCATGTCTATGTCAAAGGCAGCCACAACAGGCGCAGCCTCAAGCACCAGTTGACGCTGCTGGTCGGCCATCCGGCGCAAGACGTGCTCAAGGTCTATGGCGACGACAGCCCGGTCACGCTGACCGGCGAGGCCGGCCTCGGCTTCGTCGAGGACCCGTTCGGCTTCCACATGGGCACCGTGCCGTCCACCACGCCACGGCTGATGATGGAGGTCGGCTTCGGCGTCTCGCCGCCCTCGCGCCGCCGCTTCCACGGCGAACCGGTCATCCGCTGAGGCCGGAGCGGATCTCGACCGGCATCCAGCGCGCTTGCCGCCGGGCAATGCGACCCTCTTTGTTCTCGGCATCATAGTCCATTGGGACCGGCTCGCGGTTGAACCGCGGCCGGTCATCCAGCGCATTGACGATGACGATCGCTCTCGGTTCGCCGTCGGTGGTCACAGCAGCGACATAGACGCCGCGGTCCCGGCAGATGAGATAATCGGCGGTGCGCAATCCGAACCGGTATCGGTGCAGCCGCGCCTCGTCCTCGACCGAGACGATCAATCGGCCCTGCGGATCGGCGGCGGCGCGTGAGCCATGCCGGACGCAGAAGGCGCACTGGCAGGCGCGGATCTCCATCTCGGCCGGCTCCATTCCCGTTTCGAACGTCAGGTGGATGTTGCCGCAATGGCAGCCGCCGCGGTGCGCGCTCATTGGATCTCTTCCGTCTTGACTTGGCGACAGACTATCCGCCCGACGACCCGGAGGAAATGACCTCTCGAAAGCGCAGCCGCCATTCTGCCTGACAAAGGCAGCACTTGGCCGGCACTTTGCCTTGGTTTACGAGGCGGCCTTGCCGCGCCGCAAATGCTCGTCCAGGCGCGGCATGATCTCGACGAAGTTGCAGGGCATGTGGCGGTAGTCGAGCTGCGGTTTCAGGATGCCGTCCCAGGCGTCCCTGCAGGCGCCGGGCGAGCCCGGCAGCACGAAGACGAAGGTCGCGTTGACGACGCCGCCCGTCGCCCGACTCTGCACTGTCGAGGTGCCGATCTTGTCGTAGGAAATGCGGTGGAACACTTCGGAAAAGCCATCCATGCGCTTCTCGAAGATCGGCTCCAGCGCCTCCGGCGTCACGTCGCGGCCGGTAAAACCGGTGCCGCCGGTGGTGATGACGACATCGATGTCTTCGTCGCGCGACCAGCCCAGCACCTTGTCGCGGATTTTCTCCCGGTCGTCGGTGACGATGTCGCGCGCGGCCAGGACATGGCCGGCCTCGGCGATGCGATCAGCCAGCGTCTGGCCGGATTTGTCGTCGGCAAGGCTGCGCGTATCGGACACCGTCAGCACCGCGATGCGCACCGGAATGAACGGCCGGCTCTCGTCAATTTTGGCCATCGGCCCCCTCCGAAGCGATGCTTCGTGTCGCGGCGACAAACCACTCCGGTTCGCGGCTGCGAATCTCGGCGGCGGCGCGCTTGGCGACATTGCCGGTCTCGAACAGCCCGAAGCATGTCGCGCCGGATCCCGACATGCGCGAGAATCCAGATCCGGCCCTGTTCAGCAGGGAAAGCGCTCTGCCGATGGGCGGCTGTATTGCTTGCGCCGGTTCCTCAAGATCGTTGCGGGTGATCTCCAGCCAATTGCGGACGCCGTGGAAATCGAAACCGCGCGGCAGCGGCGGCAGTCCTTCATTGTCGCGTTTTTCAAGTGCATTGAACACATCGGGCGTCGAGACGGCGACGCCGGGATTGACCAGCACCAAAGCGAGCGCCGGAAAATCCGGCACCAGCGACAGCTCGTCGCCGACGCCACGCGCAACCAGCGGTTTTGCCGCAAGACACATCGGCACGTCGGCGCCGAGCGTGAGACCGATCCGGCTCAGTTCGGCCTCGCCGATGTCGAGCCCCCAGGTCCGGACAAGACCCTGCAATACCGCCGCCGCGTCGCTCGAGCCGCCGCCGACCCCGGATGCGACCGGCAGGTTCTTTTCCAGCCGGATGGCAACCGGCGGCGTGCTCTGCTGGCCGGCCTGCCTGCGCAGCGCCTCGCGCGCCTTCACCACCAGATTGCTGTCGTCGATCGGCACGGAAGTCGCGTAACGGCCCGATACGGAGAACCGGTCGGCGTCGGCAGGCTCGATCTCGACCCTGTCGCCGAAGCGGGTGAAAACGACCAGGCTCTCGAGCAGATGGTAGCCGTCGGCGCGCTTGCCGGTGACGTGCAGCGCCAGATTTATCTTGGCGGGCGCAAGCCACGTCCGGGCTGCGGCATCCAAACTGTCGGCTGCTGACGGGATGATGATCAGTCCTTGGCCAGGCGGTATTCGCCGGTCTTGGGATCCTGGACCAGCGTGCCGTTGGTGCCGTTGGCTGCCTGCTTTTCGGTGCGCCGCACCTTGGCGGTCACACGTTCGGCCTCGCGGACGAAGGTGCGGTAGCCGAAATAAGCGGCTGCGCCGACAACTGCGAAGAAAATGATCTGTGGCATTTCAAAGCTCCTCCCTCGCAAGGCGGCAAGGCAGACTGTCAAGCCCTCATGCTAGACGCTTTCCCTGCTTTTTCAAAGCCCGAAGCGCGCCCACAATGCGCGCTCTTCCGCCGCATCGATCACGCCGCTTGCGGCGGCGGCGGCAATATCGGGCGCCGAAACGTTCGAGCCGAACAGGCCGATGCGGCCAAACAGGCCACGCGGCGCGGTGACCAGCCTGAGCTGGGTTTTCGCGCCGAAGCGGGTTTTCAGTACCGTGCGCATGTCGCTCAACGCATCGACGAGGCCAAGCTCCAGCCCTTTCTTGCCGGTCCAGAACAGGCCGGTGAACAGGTCCGGATCGTCCTTCAGCTTGGTGCCACGGCGTTCCCTGACCAGGTCGATGAAGGTCTCGTGCACTTCCAGCTGCAGCGCCTTCAGGCGCTCGACGTCTTCCCTCTTCTCCGGCTTGAACGGGTCGAGCACCGCCTTGTTCTGGCCGGCGGTGTGGACACGGCGCTCGACACCGATCTTCTTCATCAGTTCGGGAAAGCCGAACGAGGCCGAGACGACACCAATCGAACCGACGATGGAGGACGGATCGGCAAAGATCTCGTCGCCGGCGACCGCGATCATGTAGCCGCCCGAGGCCGCCACATCCTCGACGAAGACCAGCACCTTCTTGTTCTTCTCGACCGCGAGGTCACGGATGCGCTTGAAGATCAGCCGCGACTGCACCGGCGAGCCGCCAGGCGAATTGATCGAAATGGCGACGGCGGGCGCATCGAACAGGAACGCCTTTTCGATGAGGGCGGCGGTGGACGCCAAGGACAGGCTCGGCCGGAACGGGCCGCCGCCGGCCATGATGGTGCCATGCAGCCTGATGACGGGAATGGTGACGACGCTGGATCGCCAGGATTTCGGCAGCAGGCGGTTGAAAAGGCGTTTCACGAGGTGGCTGTCTCCAAATGGCTTCAACGCATGTAGGGATTTGCGGGTCAACGGCAATGCTGCAATCCATCTCAGCCAACTGTGTGCCGGTTTTGCGGCAACGACACTGACGGGCCCAAAATCAATCGCCAAACAGCGACGCCAGTCCGTTGTTGATCATCTCGGTTCGTTCCGACGGGCCGTCGCCCGTTTGCCCATGCAGCATCAAAGGCGGGCGGATCGACAGCTTGCCGCGCGCGCCGAGCGCTGCCCTAACGACAATGCGGATTGCGGCTGCTTCCGGGCGCGGATGCACGGCCAGCATCTCGGCGTCGCCGAAGCGGCCCGACAGCGCATGGAGGAGGTCGCCAAGCTGTTCCGGCCGCGCAATGACGGCCAGGCCGCCGCGCGGCTTGGCGACGGCAGCCGCACTTCGGATCCAGCTCTCGAACAGCCCGTCGTCCATGACATGCGCTTGCCGCCGCAGCGGATCTGGCGTGGCGCGGTCCTGCGCCGCGTTGAAGGGCGGGTTCATGATGACGAAATCGAAGGAATTGTCGGCAAGGCCGGCTTGCGTCCGCGCCCGGCCCGACAGCGTGACGTCGGCGGTCAGCACCGAGGCGCGATTGCCGAGATGCGCATTGCCGGGATGGGCGAGCGTGGTTGTGGCGAAGCCTGCCATCTCGGTCGACCGTTCGACGAGCACGACCTGCGCCTCTGGGCAGCGCGACAGCACGGCAAGACCCGCCGCACCGGCGCCGGCGCCGAAATCGGCGAGGCGTCCAGCAAAGCCGGATGGAACTGCTGCCGCCAGCATCATGGCATCCATCCCGGCGCGATGCCCTGTCCTGGGCTGGACCAGCCAGAAGCGGCCGCGATGGAAGGCATCGACCGTATGGGCCGGCGTATCGCTGGTAAGCGCGCTCGCTTCAGCCATTATGTCTGGCGGATTTCGTTCTCGATGCCGGCGTTTTTCAAGATGCGCCGCGCCTGATCGGCCTGGTCGGCATCGACCATGACGCGCTTCTGCAAAAGACCGATCGACCCTTCGAGAATGCTCATGTTCTGGTCGGCGACGAAGCAGGCAATCCCGGCATCGCGCATCAGCGATTCGACGAAGGAGATGATCACGGCATCGTTGGTGCGCACGAGTTCTATCATCGGACGAAGTTCGCAGGTTGCAGCGTTGATGTAAACGCTGGAGCATGGCGCCGAAAAGTGTGGAGCGGTTTTCGGGCAACGGCATGCGGTCGCTAAGGTTGACACGCCGTCACCGCAGCCGCGCCAATTCGCCTCTTGCCGTGCCCGTATGTGCCGCCCTAGAGTCCCAGGCGGGACCAGGGTGCCGTCGCACGCGTGATCAAAGACGGGAGTGTTTGTTGGTGGGTGTCGTTCTCAACATCGAAAACGGTAAGCGGGAACCCGCCTCCATCAAGGATCTCATCGACCTGACAGCAGCCGATATGGGGCGCGTCAACAAACTGATCCTGTCCAAGGCCGGCTCCGACGTCGAGATGATCCCGGAGGTCGCCAATCATCTGATCTCGTCGGGCGGCAAAAGGCTGCGTCCCATGCTGACGCTCGCGGCGGCCCAGATGTTCGGCTATTCCGGCGAGGGCCACGTCAAGCTCGCCACCGCGGTCGAGTTCATGCACACCGCCACGCTGCTCCACGACGACGTCGTCGACGAGAGCGGCATGCGGCGCGGCAAAAAGACTGCCCGCATGATCTGGGGCAACCAGGCGAGCGTGCTGGTCGGCGATTTCCTGCTCGGCCAGGCTTTTCGCATGATGGTCGATGTCGGTTCGCTGGAAGCGCTCGACATCCTGTCCAGCGCCGCCTCGATCATCGCCGAGGGCGAGGTGATGCAGCTGGCGGCAGCCAAGAACCTGGATACCACCGAGGACGAGCATTTCGCCGTCATCAAGGCCAAGACCGCGGCGCTGTTCTCGGCTGCCGCCGAGGTCGGTCCGGTCATCGCATCGGCGACGCGCAACGATCGCGCCGCATTGCGCTCCTACGGCATGAATCTCGGCCTTGCCTTCCAGCTCATCGACGATGCGCTGGATTATGGCGGCTCCAGCCAGGAGCTGGGCAAGAATGTCGGCGACGATTTCCGCGAAGGCAAGGTTACGCTGCCGGTCATCCTCGCCTACCGGCGCGGCACCAAGGCCGAGCGCACCTTCTGGAAGCGCGCCATCGAGGACAATGTCACCGACGATGCCGGCCTGGAAAAGGCGATCGGCCTGATGACCCGCCATGGCGCCATTGCCGACACCATCGGACGGGCCCGCCATTTCGGCGAGATCGCCCGCGACGCGCTGGCGCCGCTGGAGGCGACGCCGCAGAAATCGGCGCTGATCGACGTGATCGACTTCTGCATCAGCCGGGTGAACTGACACGCGCCTGGCGCCAAAGCAAGTTTGCATGCAAAATCGGGCAATCACCGCTCGACAATCGGCAGCAGTGCAAATTATCTATAAAACATGGCAAAGACCGCAGACGACACCATCGCCGTGCGCATCAGCAAGGTGCTGGCGGATCGCATCATATCGGGCGCGATCGAACCCGGCGCCCGGCTGCGGCAGGATCACATCGCCGAGGAATTCCAGACCAGCCATGTCCCGGTGCGCGAAGCCTTCCGGCGCCTGGAGGCGCAAGGGCTGGCGGTCAGTGAGCCCAGGCGGGGCGTGCGCGTCGCCGCTTTCGATCTCGGCGAGGTAAGGGAAGTCGCCGAGATGCGGGCAGCCCTCGAAGTGCTGGCGCTGCGCCATGCCGCGCCGCATCTGACGGCTTCCATTCTCAATCTTGCCGAAGAAGCCACAAAGGCCGGCGACAAATCCCGCGATGTCCGATCTTGGGAGGAGGCCAACCGCACCTTCCACCGGCTGATCCTGGCGCCCTGCGGCATGCCGCGGCTCATCGCCACCATCGACGATTTGCACGCCGCAAGCGCCCGCTTCCTGTTCGCCGCCTGGCGCTCGGAATGGGAAATCCGCACCGACCAGGATCATCGCGCGATCCTGAGCGCGCTGCGGCAGGGCAATACCGAATCGGCCGCCGCCACGCTTGGCCGGCACGTGCAGTGGATCGGCCAGAAACCGGTCAAGACCGCGTCGGGCAAGATGCGCGAAGCGTTTGCCATCGTCGGGTAGGGACGAAGGGACAAGTCGTCGGATTCCGCGCGTAGCGATCCTTCACACCCCCCTCTGTCCTGCCGGACATCTCCCCCGCAAGGGGGGAGATCAACAGCTTTGCCGTTGCGTTAGTCCTGCAACGTCGGCCATTGGCGAAAGCAAAGGCGACATCCGATCTCCCCACTTGCGGGGGAGATGGCCGGCAGGCCAGAGGGGGGTGCTGTCCCGCCAGCCTTTCCAAATGTCCTTTATTCGACACGCAAGCCCAAGCCTTTTTAGGGGTGAGGGTTGCCATTCCCGCGCAAATATGGATTCGATAATAGATTGAACAACAAAATTATCTATAATTTCAAACCAGCTAGGAAGCACCATGACCTACATCGCCTTTTCGCCGTCCAAGCCGTCCTTCAGCCCGTTGCGCCTGCAAACCCGCTCGCATAGCTGGCAGGCCGCGGCCGTCGCCCTCGGTACGCTGTTTCTGGCGCTGTTGTCCCAGATCGAGGTGCCGATGGTGCCGGTGCCGGTCACCATGCAGACCTTCGCCGTGACGCTGGTCGGCGCACTTTATGGCTGGCGGCTTGGCGCCATGACCATCATCGCCTGGCTCGCCGAGGGCGCCGTGGGCTTTCCTGTCCTGTCCGGAGGGGCAGCGGGCGCGTCGTATTTCGTCGGGGCAACGGGCGGTTATCTCTTCGCCTTCCCGGTCGTCGGCGCGCTGGTCGGCTGGCTGGCCGAACGCGGCTGGAACGGCAACCGCGTGCTGCTCGCCTTCGCCGGCATGGTCCTCGGCAACCTCGCCTGCCTGGTTCTCGGCACGGCCTGGCTCGCCGTCATGATCGGCCTCGAACAGGCCATCACCTTCGGCTTCTTGCCCTTCCTCGTCGGCGGCCTGCTGAAATCGGCGCTCGGCGCCGCGACGCTCAAGCTGTTTTCCGGTAAGGCGGACCCGGCAGGAGCATGATCCCGAAAAGTGGAGTCCGGTTTTCGGAAGAGATCATGCTCAAACAAAAAGATGGAGCCCCATCCCGATATCTTCGGGATGGAACAGGCTCCGCAACCGCGTCCTAAGACCGATGACCGTCAGGCTGCGCTCCCACCATCTGCTTTGCCTGCTGACCTATATCGGCGAAGGGTACAGCGCAGCCTTCGTCGCCAACTATGACGTGATCGCGAAACGTCTGGGCCGGGGCGAGGATATTCTGATCGTCTCCGGCCCCGACGACATCTGTCGGCCGCTGCTCGGCGAGGCCGAGCCCCACTGCTTGCGCGAAAGCGCCGCAGGCCGGGACGAGCTGGCAGCACGCGATGTCTGCAAGCTGCTGGCCCGGCCCATCGAGGCGGGCGTCCGTTTCAGCCTCGACGCGGCAACGCTTGCCGCCTTGCGCGCGGCCTTTTCAGCCGGTGTGACGCGTGAGGCCTGCCAGGGTTGCGAGTGGGCCGGCCTGTGCAGCACGATAGCGGCACGCGGATATCGCGATGTCAGGCTGTAGCTCCCAACCCCGATCTGCTATTGTCGGAACCGACAGTGTCTGCGTCGCCATGGTTTGTTAATCGGGTGACCCGATTGTGAATTCGGCCCGGATTGAAGCCTGACCCCAAAAAGGCCATGCTTTGTCAGGAAACATCGAGTCTATGGCTTCTCCGCGCCGACGCGGGATGGCGCTTGGCTGAAAGGGATACGATGCGGCAAGGACGTGCGCGCTGGCTCGCGGGGCTGGCAATTATGGCAGGGATGGCGATTTCTCCATTGCCTGCCTACGCCAAGGAATCGACCGACCCGGTCAAGATCACCTCCTTCTCGGGCGCCTATCTCGCCGCCCGCATCGCCGAAGGCGACAACGACCTCGACAATGCCATCGCTTATTACAAGCAGGCGCTCGCCTTCAATCCCGGCGACACCTCGCTGCAGCAAAGCCTGATGCTGTCGCTGATCGCGCAAGGCCGCTTCGAGGAATCGCTGGTCTATGCCGACAAGCTCAAGGCAGTTCCCGACGTCGAGCGCTTCTCGCGTCTGGCTCTGGCGGTCGATTCCTTCCACAAGAAGGATTTCACCAAGGCGCAGTACTGGCTCAAGCTGTCGCTCGAATCCGATCTCGACCGGCTGATTTCCGGCGTCATGTCCGGCTGGGCACAAGAGGGCGCCGGCGACCCCACCGGGGCGATGGCCTCGATCGACAAACTGCAGGGGCCTGACTGGTTCGGCCTGTTCAAGTCCTTCCACCGCGCGCTGATCGCCGATGCCGCAGGCCTATCGGACAAGGCCGACGCGCTTTATGACGCGACCCTGACCGACGTCACGGCCGGCGGTGCCGCGCCCGAGACATGGATGCGCAACGCCCAGGCCTACGCGTCTTTCCTGGCGCGCAAGGGAAACAAGAACAAGGCGCTCTACGTGCTCGACAAGGCCGAGGCGTTCGCGCCCGGCAAGCTCGACATCCAGGCGCTTCGCGACAGGATCAGCAAGGGCGACAAGATCGAGCCCTTCGTCGCCAGTCCCTCCGAAGGCGCCGCTGAAATCCTGCTCGACCTCGCCATCGCGCTCAATCGCGGCGGCGGCGAGCCGTTCGTGCGCCTCTATCTGCAATATGCGCTCGCGCTCAAGCCCGACAGCGACGCCGCTTTGGTGCAGCTTGCCGCCGTTGCGGAGCAGCTGAAGGACGGCGAAGGCGCCATTGCGCTCTATAGCCGCATTCCAGCCTCCTCGCCGCTGAAGGAGCTTTCCGACCTGCAGCTCGGCCTCAACCTTGCCGATCTCAACCGTCACGACGAGGCTATCGCCCATCTCAAAGCATTCGTCGAAGCTCACCCCGATGACATGCGCGCCTATCTGGCGCTGGGCGGGGTCTATGCCTCGAAAGAGGATTTCCGCTCCGCCGCCACTCTCTACGACAAGGCGGTCGCGGTGCTGAAGACGCCGACCAATGCCAACTGGAACATCTACTATCAGCGCGGCATCGCCTATGAGCGGCTGAAGGAATGGCCGAAGGCCGAACCGAACTTCCTCAAGGCGCTGGAGCTGTTCCCCGACCAGCCGCAGGTGCTGAACTATCTCGGCTATTCCTGGGTCGACATGAACATGAACCTCAAGGAAGGCCTGGCGATGATCCAAAAGGCCGTCGACCTCAGGCCGAGCGACGGCTACATCGTCGATTCGCTGGGCTGGGCCTATTTCCGCATGGGCCGCTTCGACGACGCCGTGCGCGAAATGGAGCGCGCCGTGTCGCTCAAGCCGGAAGATCCGGTGCTCAACGACCATCTCGGCGATGCCTATTGGCGCGTCGGCCGCAAGCTCGAAGCCACTTTCCAGTGGAACCAGGCGCGCGACCTGAAGCCGGATCCCGATGTGCTTGCCATTTTGCAGCAGAAGCTGATGAAGGGCCTGCCGCCGATCGAATCCAACACGGCGCAGGAAACCCCGAAGGTCAAGCCGGCCACCCCGCCAGCGCCGAAGGGGTGATCGGGCCATACTTCTGATGAAACGGGGCTCGCTGAGCCCCGTTTTTGTTTCGGCTTGGCGTCTTAGAGCAATTCCAGGAAAAGTGTGCGCGGTTTTCCGCTCGGAATTGCGACAGAAACAAAGAGAGATAGAGACGCCCTATCGCGATCGTCATTCTATGGCGGAGCAAGGAGCGAAGCGACGCGGCGCAGACCATAGAATCCATGCCGTGACCTTAAGGCGTTGCGAAGGTGCAGAATTCTGCTCCGCTGCGTTCTTCGATCAAGCTCACGGAATGGGCTCCAGGGTCTGCGCGACGCCGCTTCGCGGCTGCTTCGCCCTGGAATGACGAAGTCGGGAAGGCTTTCAGCCAAGACCCAGCGTTGGCGCTCATTCTAGAACAGCTTTCGGTAGACGACGAACCCCGAGAGATCGCCGATCTTGTCGTAGAGGTTCATCGCCGTGTGGTTGGTTTCGTGTGTCAGCCAGTAGACGCGGCTGGAGCCTGCGGTTTGCGCCCTGGTATAGACGTCTTCGATCAGTGCCCGGCCGACGCCCTTGCCGCGCGACGCCTCATTGGTGAAGAGATCCTGCAGATAGCAGTTCGGCGAAATCGCCGTCGTGGTGCGGTGGTAGAGATAGTGGACAAGGCCGAGAAGCTTGCCTTCGCTCTCGGCGACCAGCGCATGCATCGGCTCATAGGCATCGAAGAAGCGCGACCATGTCATTGCAGTGATGTCACCGGGCAAGGCGGTCTCGCCCGAGCGGCCGTAAAACGCATTGTAGCCGTCCCACAGCGGCAGCCATTGCTCGTAATCCTCTCGGGTGACGGGGCGTACGGTGAACTGGCCTTGCATGGCTGAACCTTTGTCGTTGAAGCTGGGCGAGCAAACGGCCACCGGCACCGTCCGGCAATGGGCCAGTTCGAAGCAAAGCGTTCAACCTCTCATCAAGGCGGCGATAGGCGCTGCCTTGACGCCTACCGGCCCGGCAACTAGGGAATGGCATCATTTCAGCGCTTTCCGAGGCCGCCGTGACGTCAGACAGTCCAGCCCATATGCATCCCAGCCGCTCGTTCCAGGGGCTGATCCTGACCCTGCACAATTACTGGGCCGCCTATGGCTGCGTCATCCTGCAGCCTTACGACATGGAAGTCGGCGCCGGCACCTTCCATCCGGCCACCACGCTGCGCGCGCTCGGGCCCAAGGGCTGGAACGCCGCCTACGTCCAGCCCTCGCGCCGGCCCAAGGACGGCCGCTACGGCGAAAACCCCAACCGGCTGCAGCATTATTACCAGTACCAGGTGATCCTGAAGCCCAACCCGCCGAACCTGCAGGAACTCTATCTCGGCTCGCTCAAGGCGATCGGCGTCGATCCGTTGCTGCACGACATTCGCTTCGTCGAGGACGACTGGGCAAGCCCGACGCTTGGCGCCTGGGGGCTCGGCTGGGAGTGCTGGTGCGACGGCATGGAAGTGTCGCAGTTCACCTATTTCCAGCAGGTCTGCGGCATCGAATGCGCGCCGGTGGCGGGAGAACTGACCTACGGCCTGGAGCGGCTGGCCATGTATGTGCAGGGCGTCGACAATGTCTACGACCTCAACTTCAATGGCCGAGAAGGCGCCGAAAAAGTCACCTATGGCGATGTCTTCCTGCAGGCCGAGCAGGAATATTCCAGGCACAATTTCGAATATGCCAACACCGCCATGCTGCTCAGGCATTTCGAGGACGCCGAAGCCGAATGCAAGGCGCTGCTCGCGGCCGGCGCCCCGGCTTCGAACGACAATCTGCCGATGCACCGCATGGTCTTCCCGGCCTATGACCAGTGCATCAAGGCCAGCCACGTCTTCAACCTGCTCGACGCGCGCGGCGTGATTTCGGTAACCGAGCGGCAGAGCTACATCCTGCGGGTGCGCAATCTGGCGAAAGCCTGCGGCGAGGCATTTTTGCAGACCCAGGCCGGCGGGCTCGCCGCCTGAGGTTCAGGCTCACTTCATCATTTCGGGGGAAATGTTGATTGGCGCCGAGAACTGGCCAGACGATCCCGCCATGGTCCGGCGCTGAGCGCGATGATCTGGAGAAGTCTCGATGCCGTTTTCATGGTCGTTCAGCCAATAGGTCCCTGCCTGAGCGTTGGTCGCTTCAGCGCTGCGTTTGGTTCATGGAAATCTTTGATCCAAGGACGGGCGGGCTGGTTGCGGCCCGACAGGGGCGGTCAAAATTCCTGGAAACAGCGGTCAGCCGAGTTGCTATGCCCTCTTACCTCCCCCTAGATGGGGGAGGTCGCCGCGAAGCGGCGGGTGGGGGTGACAGCGCGACGTTCCATGCCAAAACTCGATCGATTCAAGCTGCAGTCTGCGCAAAGGCTTCGCGCGGCGATGACCGACGAGGAACGCATCCTGTGGCGGCATCTGTGGCGCATTCCAGTAGAAGGCACTCATTTTCGCAGGCAGGCGTCGGTAGGCGTTTACTTCCCTGATTTCATCTCCCACCGGCTGAAGCTGATCATTGAGGTGGACGGTGCCCATCACAGCTTCGATGACCAGCTGCGCCATGACGAGCGTCGAACGAAATGGTTCGAGAGCCAAGGCTACCGCGTCATTCGCTTCTGGAACCATGAAATCAAAAACGAACTGGATTCCGTGCTCGATACGATCTATGCGGCGGTGGAAGAACGAAAATCACACCTGCGTTTGCGCGATGGTGCCGAAGGTATCGGCGGCTGAGAGGTCGCCACCCCACCCCGGCGCTACGCGCCGACCCTCCCCATCAAGGGGAGGGTGGGAGCTTAACCATGCCAGACCTGCTCTTAGAACTTCGCTCCGAGGAAATCCCCGCCCGTATGCAGCGCAAGGCGGCGGGCGATCTCAGGAAGATGCTGACCGACGGTCTGGTCGAGGCGGGTCTGACCTATGACGCCGCGCGCGAATACTGGACGCCGCGGCGCCTGGCGCTCGATGTCAGGGGCCTGACCGCGCGCTCGAAGGATATCCACGAGGAGATCAAGGGGCCGTCGACGACGGCGCCGGAACAGGCGGTGCAGGGTTTTCTGCGCAAGGCAGGCCTTGCCTCGGTTGCCGAGGCGCATGTTCATTCCGATCCGAAGAAGGGCGATTTCTACGTCGCCCATATTTCGAAGCCGGGCAGGGCGGCGGAAGAAATCATCGCCGAACTGGTGCCGGCCATCATTCGCGGCTTCCCCTGGCCGACATCGATGCGCTGGGGGCCGGCTTCGGCCAAGCCCGGTTCGCTACGCTGGGTGCGGCCGCTGCAGACGATTCTGTGCACCTTCGGCCCGGAGACCGAGGAGCCGGTGGTGGTCGATTTCGAGATCGATGGCATCCGCTCGGGCAATATCACCTACGGCCATCGTTTCATGGCGCCGGGAGAAATCACCGTGCGCCGCTTCGACGATTACGTGACCAAGCTGGAAGCGGCCAAGGTCGTGCTCGATGGCGACCGCCGCAAGGAGATCATCCTTGCCGACGCCCGCAACCTCGCCTTCGCCAACGGGCTCGATCTGGTCGAGGACGAAGGGTTGTTGGAAGAAGTGTCGGGCCTGGTCGAATGGCCGGTGGTGCTGATGGGCGAATTCGAGCAGGCCTTTCTTGCCATACCGCCAGAAGTGGTCCGGCTGACCATCCGCGCCAATCAGAAATGCTTTGTCACCCGGCCGCAGGGCGACGGCGAAAACCTCTCCAACCGCTTCATCCTCACCGCCAACATCGAGGCCAAGGACGGCGGCAAGGAGGTCGCGCACGGCAACGGCAAGGTGGTGCGTGCCCGCCTGTCGGACGCGCTGTATTTCTGGAAGACCGACCAGGGCGATCTGCCGGATCTGGAGCAGCTCGAGGCGTCGGCGAAGAAATTCGGGCTCGATCTGAAAAAGCCGCTCGACCAGCACATGGCCCGTCTCGACCATCTCAATGTCACCTTTCACGCCAAGCTCGGTACGCAAGGCGATCGGGTGGAGCGGATCAAGCGGCTGGCGCAGGAGCTGGCGCCAACAGTGGCGCAGTCGATCTCCCCCCTTGAGGGGGAGATGGCCGGCAGGCCAGAGGGGGTCGCTTCGGCTGCCGCGACGCCGTCCGATCTCTCGAAGAAAGAGGGAGTTGGCACTCCACGCGAGACGACCCCCTCTGTCGCCTTCGGCGACATCTCCCCCTCAAGGGGGGAGATTACCGCGCTCGCCGCTCGCGCCGCGGTGCTGGCCAAGGCTGATCTCACGACAGAAGCAGTGGGCGAGTTTCCGGAACTGCAAGGCGCAATGGGCCGCAAATACGCGCTGCTGCAGGGTGAGCATCCGTCCGTGGCTGCGGCGATCGAGGAGCACTACAAACCGCAAGGTCCGTCGGATAGCGTGCCGACCAATCCGGTGTCGATTGCCGTCGCGCTGGCCGACAAAATCGATACGCTGGTCGGCTTCTGGGTCATTGATGAAAAGCCGACGGGGTCGAAGGACCCTTACGCGCTGAGAAGGGCCGCACTGGGCGTGGTGAGAATCCTGATCGAGAATGGGATCTCACTGCCGCTGACATCGCTCTTCGATAGTGCCTATCAAACGGCGCGTTATCTCGCGTCCAAGGCTGGACGGGCCTTTGGCCCCGACCTCCTCGCCTTCTTCCACGACCGCCTGAAAGTCTATCTCCGCGACCAGGGCGCTCGGCATGATCTCATTGACGCCGTGCTGGCAGGTGGTGGAAGCGCGCCAATCTCCCCCATTATGGGGGCGGCGAAGCCGACAAAGGGGGGCGCTGTCCCGCCGACCTCTCATTCTGGCGCGCCCCCCTCTGCCCTGCCGGGCATCTCCCCCACAAGGGGGGAGATCGGCCAATCGCAGTCGGACGACCTCCTGCAGATCGTGCGTCGCGTCGAAGCTCTGGGGTCCTTCCTCGACACCGAGGACGGCAAGAACCTGCTCGCCGGCGCCAAGCGGGCGGCCAACATTCTGGCTGCCGAGGAGAAGAAGAAAACGCTCGTCGCCGAGACTGTTGAGCCGGCGCTGTTTCGCGAGGAGGCCGAGAAATCGCTGTTTGCAGCGGTGAATCAGGCGGAGAGAGAAGCCGGCGAAGCGATTCAAAACGAAGACTTTTCCGCCGCCATGCTGGCGCTTAGCGTGCTGCGCGAACCGGTTGATTCATTCTTTGAACGTGTTCTCGTGAATGATGAGGACCAGGCCGTGCGCGCCAACCGTCTGGCATTGCTCGCCCGCATCCGCACGGCCACCGACCAGGTGGCTGATTTCTCCAGAATAGCTGGCTAGCTAAGGGACGGACAAGCCCGAACACGGGCGGCGTTCACACGCCGCCCGTCTTGTTTTCAGTCCTCCCGAGGCTGACTCCGTCAGTCCTCCAAAATGCTGACATGCACGCTGTCTGAATAGACGTCGACCTGGATCAGCGGCTCGCCATTGACGATGGCGTTCCGTGTCGAGGAGCTCATCGCGCCACCGCGCTTCAGCATGCGTTCCAGATACGCGCGATCATCGTTGCTGCGGAACCAGTCATCGCCCTGGTCGTCGGCATCGCGCCGGTGGAACTTGTGCCAGTTGGCACGGTCCTGCCGCACCATCTGTGCTGCGCTGCTCAGCTCATAGCCGTCGCTGGCATGGTGGTCGCGATCGGAAATGCGCGCGACGTAGGACCCTAGCTCGTCACCGGCCTGCGCGCCGCCGACACCTATAGGTGACGCCAGCAACAGGCCGGCAATAGTCAAAGATTTCGTCATGTTCATGATAACCCCTCGCTCTCCTAGAACCCGGCGCGCTCATGCCAAACCCGATTGGCGAAATTGGGGCCGCCGCCGCCAAGCCGATCCTGCGCCGGGGCGTCGATCGGCGTCAAGCGGCATGGATCGGCCGACTGTCTTGGCCGACTGTTTTGGCTGAATGGCCTACTCGGCTTTGCCGACGCCCTCGATCGGCTGCTGCGGTGTTGCCGGCTGCGGCGCTGCCGGTTGCGACTCGGGCTTGCCGTTCGATGCCGTTGCAGTTCCGGCTGGTGCGGTCTCTGCCGTCGGCTCAGTCGCCGGCGCCGCGGCGCTCGCCCTGGCGGGAGCCGGCGCGGCTAAGGCGCCGCCGACGATGCCGCCGCGAATGATCATCGGGTCCTGGCCGTGCCTAGGCTTTTCGGGGATCGCCGCGACCTTTTCATAAGTCACATCGGGCTGGGCATCGCCGAGTGCGACGATCGATGGCGACGAGGCGATCCTGACCGGTTCGGATCCGCCAACCTTGATGACCGATGGCGTCGAGGTCGAGACGCCGAGAAAGACGATCGACGAGGCGTGCGCCCCACCGGTCATCGCCGCCAGGGTGAAACCAAGCGCTCCAAGCACACGCATCGACATCGAAACCGTCCCCTTGCCCGACAAGCCGCCAGCCCTAACCGCAAATAGCCTTAACCCCAGTGGATTGATGCCGGCTTGCAGGGAAACGTAGCATTTTAGGCATTGATAATTCGCCAACGCCGGCTTGCCCGAAAACCACTGCCGTATTAGAGCAATTCCAGGAAAAGTGAGTAGCGGTTTTCCGTCCGGAATTGCGCAAAAACAAATACTTAGAGCGTTTCAGCGAACCGCTGAACCGCTCTAATGCATGTCGCTCAAAAGTGGCCCCGGTTTTGAGAGAACGACATGCATCAAAACAAAGACCTAAAGCGCGTCGCATGAATCCGGTTCAGCGCGACGCGCTTTAGGTCCGGTGCCTGTGAGGTGAAGCGAGTGGCTGAGATACTATCCGTCGGCGAAGCGATGGAGCAGGCGTTGGCGCTGCTTGAGGGCGGCGACGTCGTCGCCATCCCGACGGAGACCGTCTATGGACTGGCCAGCGACGCGACCAATGGCGTCGGCGTCGCCCGCATTTTCGAAGCCAAGGGCCGGCCGCGCTTCAACCCGCTGATCGCCCATGTCGCCGATCTGGCGATGGCCGAGCGCATTGCGATCTTCGACCCGCTTTCGAAGCGGCTGGCCGAGGCGTTCTGGCCGGGGCCGCTGACGCTGGTGCTGCCGCTCCGACCCGGCAACGGCATCCATCCGCTGGTCACCGCCGGGCTCGATACGATCGCGCTGCGCATGCCGAGGGGGTTCGGCGGCGAGCTGATCGCCAGACTCGGCCGGCCGTTGGCCGCGCCCAGCGCGAACTCTTCGGGCAAGATCAGCGCCACGACGGCGCAAGCCGTCGCGGCCGATCTCGGCGCCAAAATCCAGCTGGTGGTCGATGGCGGCGCCACCCCGGTCGGGCTGGAATCGACCATCGTCAAGGTCGAAGGCAACAGCGTGCGGCTGCTGAGGCCAGGCGGCATCGCTGCCGCCGATATCGAGGCCGTCACCGGCATTAAGCTGCAGCGCGGCGCGACTGCCGGCATCGAGGCGCCCGGCATGCTGGCGTCGCATTATGCGCCGCGCGCATCGGTGCGGCTCGATGCACAGAGTGTGGCTGAAGGCGAGGCCTTGCTGGCCTTTGGTGGCGACCGCGCCGAAGGCTGGCAAGCGGCGGCCGCCTTGCGCAACCTCTCCGCGTCAGGCGATTTGCGCGAAGCCGCAAGCAATCTGTTCGCGTATTTGCAGGAACTCGACCGCAGCGGTGCGGCGACGATCGCCGTCGAGCCGATCCCGTTCGATGGGCTCGGCGAGGCGATCAACGATCGGCTGTTTCGTGCCGCTGCCCCCCGTGACAAGCTCGATTGAGCGCCATAGTTTGCGCCCATGAACGACGCACCCTTCGACCTCGATCCCGCTCTCATCGCCCGCTTCGCGGCAATCGTCGGCGACAAATATGCGCTGCGCGACCAGGCCGATATTGCGCCGTATCTGACCGAGCGGCGCGGCCTATGGCACGGCAGGACCGCCTTGGTGCTGCGTCCCGGCAGCGTCGACGAGATCAGCCGGATCATGCGCCTGGCGAGCGAGACGGGAACGCCGGTCGTGCCGCAAAGCGGCAACACCGGGCTGGTCGGCGCCCAGGTGCCGGATGCCTCCGGCCGCGAGATCGTGCTTTCTTTGTCGCGGCTGAACCGCATTCGCGAGATCGACGTCTTCTCGAACACGGTGACCGTCGAAGCCGGCGTCATCCTGCAGACGCTGCAGGAAGCCGCCGACGCCGCCGACCGGCTGTTTCCGCTGTCGCTTGCCGCGCAGGGCTCCTGCCAAATCGGCGGCAACCTCTCGTCCAATGCCGGCGGCACCGGCGTGCTCGCCTATGGCAATGCGCGCGAACTCTGCCTCGGCGTCGAAGTGGTGCTGCCGACCGGCGAAATCTTCGACGATCTGCGCAAACTGAAGAAGGACAACACCGGTTACGATCTGAAGAACCTGTTCGTCGGCGCCGAAGGCACGCTCGGCATCATCACCGCGGCGGTGCTGAAACTGTTTCCCAAGCCCAAGGGGCGCGAAGTGGCCTTTGCCGGCCTGTCGTCGCCGGAAGCAGCGCTTTCGCTGTTCAGCCTGGCGATGGACCGGGCAGGGGCGGCACTCACCGCCTTCGAGCTGATCGGCCAGCGTCCTTATGATTTCACGCTGCGCCATGCGCAGGGCGTCACGCGGCCGCTGGCGCAGGATTGGCCATGGTATGTGTTGATGCAGGTGTCGTCGGGCCGTTCGGCCGAGGACGCGAGGGGGCTGATCGAAGAAGTGCTGTCGACAGGCCTCCAGCAAGGCATCGTCGGCGACGCGGTGATCGCGGCCAGCCTGGCGCAGGGCGACGCGTTCTGGAACTTCCGCGAGGTGCTGCCGGATTCGCAAAAGCCCGAAGGCGCTTCGATCAAGCATGATATTTCGGTACCGGTGGCATCCATCCCGGCGTTTATCGAAAAGGCGGCCGGTGCAGTGGCTTCGGTCAGTCCGCAGGCGCGCGTGGTCTGCTTCGGCCATATGGGCGACGGCAATCTCCACTACAACATCTCCCGGCCGGAGGGCGGTGACGACGAAGCGTTTCTCGGCCTCTACCACGCCATGAACCATGCCGTGCACGATGTCGTGCGCTCCTTCCACGGCTCGATCTCGGCCGAGCACGGCATCGGCCAGTTGAAGCGCGACGAGCTGATCGCCACCGCGCCGCCAATGGCGATCGAGCTGATGCGCCGGGTGAAGGCCGTCTTCGATCCGGCCGGCATCATGAATCCCGGTAAGGTTATCTGATCCTTTCAACATTTTGTGGCTGGTCTCATTCCGATAACCATTGCCTGAGATCAGCAAAATTTAACTGACTTTCTTAAGCCGCGCGGCAGAAGCTCGCGCTAATGTTTCACACAACGAGGCCGGGAAAACCGGCCCGGAGAGACCCGCAAAACGGCTCTCAGGAGAAACACAGGAAGGCAGCAGATGAACAGTGTATTGAAGCCCGTCTGGGCCGGGCGCAACATGCGCCTCGACCCATTCCGCCTGCCGCAAGTGGTGAGCTATGCCACGCGCGACGACTATGGCGACGTTACCTTCACCATCGACCAGCGCGGCGCCGTCATCCGCCGCACGCTCGAGATGAGCGGCGTGCCGGCGATCATCGCGCTGCCCGCCAACGCGTTTCGCGGCGTCGCCGCCCGCGCGATGGAGGATGCGCAAGGCAATGTCACGGTAACCCTCGAACTCCTGCACAACGACCCGATGCTGTCGGTGCCGCTGCTGGTGGCCGACGATCTCGACGACGTCGCCGCCGACTGGCGCGCCTGGGCCGATGCTTACCGGCTGCAGATGCTGCTGATCGAATCCGACGGCATTGCCCGCACGCTTGAGGAATCGCTCGGCGCCGCCATCAAGGCGCTGCCGGCCAAGGATCGCCGCAAGGGCCGGGTCTCGACCACGCGCCGCCCGCGCTTCCTCGCCCGCCGCAGGGCCGGCAATCTCGGGCTGAGACTGGTGATCGACGGCCAGGAGATTATTTCGCGGGAGTAGCTTGACCGGCGATTGGCGAAACCGCCGACGACAGCCTTCTTCTCCCCGTCACTATACGGGGGTTGAGGAGCGGTCCGCGTAGCGGACGAAAAGCCAATTGCTTGGCTTTTCGAGTGACCAACGCCCTGCAGGGCGATGAGGGGCGGCGCTGACCGAGGCATTTCTCGCAATATCGCCGCTGTGCATCTCACCTCAACTGCAAAGATTGGCGCTGCCCCTCATCCGGCTGCCGCCACCTTCTCCCCGTGTAGTGACGGGGAGAAGGAGATTAAACCAGCGGCTTTAGCGCCACCCACAGCGCACCGCCGATCAGGCCGATGAAGATCAACCAGCCGACCTGGTTGTTGGATTTGAACAGCCGCAGGCATTGATCGGGATCGTCGATATCCAGAACCGCTATCTGCCGCGCCATATGGGCGCCGGCGGCGATCAGCCCGGCCAGCGCCACCACCGGCACCTGCGCCGAGGCGAAGGCGATGGCGAAGCAGACCAGCGTGCCGCCATAAAGCCCGACCAGCCAGGTCTTGGTGTTGTCGCCGAATAGCCGCGCCGTCGAGCGCACGCCGACGATTGCGTCGTCTTCCTTGTCCTGATGTGCATAGATGGTGTCGTAGCCGATCACCCACAGGATCGAGCCGATATAGAGCATGATGGCCGGGCCATCGAGATCGCCGAACTCGACCGCCCAGCCCATCAGCGCACCCCAGGAGAAGGCGAGCCCGAGCACCAATTGCGGCCAGTTGGTGAAGCGCTTCATGAAGGGATAGACGGCAACGATGACCAGCGAGACGATGCCGAGCGGAATGGCGAAGTCGTTGAACTGCAGCAGCACGACGAGGCCCAGCAAGGCCTGGATGACCAGGAACGCCCAGGCTTGGCGGCGCGTCACCTTGCCGGCCGGCAATGGCCGCGAGCGCGTGCGCTCGACCTTGTTGTCGATGTCCTGGTCGACAATGTCGTTATAGGTGCAGCCGGCGCCACGCATGGCGACGGCGCCGACAAAGAACAGGAACAGGAACCACGGCGACGGCAGCAATGTGAGCAACGGGTCTGCCGGGCGGGGATAGGCGCTGGCCGCAAGCGCTGCCGACCACCAGCAGGGCCACAGCAGCAATTGCCAGCCGATCGGCCGGTCCCAGCGCGCAAGCTGCGCGTAAGGCCACAGCCAGCGCGGCAATATCTTGTAGACCCAATGGCCGCTCGGCGCGTCGGCGACGCGGCCCTGTGCGGCTTTCGACTGGATGGTTTCCATCGTGCTGGAGTGGCAGCAGCGGCGTGCGCCGTCAAGCGGCCGCATTGTCGCTCAGGCGGTGAAAATATCGTGGCTGGCAAACCATTCCTTCGCCACCTCCGTGAAGGCCAGCGCCGCCTTCGACAGCCTTTGCCTTGTGTCATGGGTGAGGATGATGCGCTGCATCGGCAGCGGATCGGACAGCGGCTTGCAGACCAGCGGCAGCCCGTCATAACTCCTGTCGCCATAAGGCCTGGTGTAGCTCACCGCGACGCCGAAGCCGTTGGCGACCATGCTGCGCTGCAGTTCGAACGAACTCGCCGTCGATTGCGAGACCGGCGACAGGCCGCGGCTGAGGAACAGGTCCAGCATATGCTGCCAGCTGTGCGGCTGGTCGGTGGTGATCAAGGGATGGGTCGCCAGCTCCGCCAGGCTGACGCTGGCCTGGCTGGCCAGCGCGTGGCCTTGCGGCAGAAGCGCGTGTGGCCGCAGCTCATGCAGCAGGATGCGGGCGAAGTGCGAGGGCAGGCCGAGATCGTAGGTCAGGCCGAGATCGATTGCCGCATCGCCGAGCCGCCGGCCGAGCGTCTCGAAGGTCTCGTCGCGGACCACCACGGTGACCGCCGGGCAGCGTTGCGAAAAAGCGCGGATCAGCGCCGGCGCGAAATAAGGCGCCAGATCCTCGAAACAGCCGAGCACAAGTTCGCCCCCGACATCGGCGTCGCGCGTCCCGAGCCCAACCAGTTCGTCCGCTTCGGCCAGCACCTGCTTTGCCTTCGCCACCGCGCTGCGGCCGAACGAGGTCAGCGCGATGCCGCTGCCGCGCTGGCGCACGAACAGTTTCTGGCCGAGCGTCGCTTCGACATTGTCGATCGCCACCGAGATCGAGGGCTGCGAGACGTTCAGCATCCGGGCGGCCACGGTGACGCTGCCGTGACGGGCAACAGTGACGAGGTAGCGCAACTGGGTGAGGGTCAGGTTCATAGGGTAAAGCTATAAGAGGGATGAGAAGTTATTATTTTACGCGATGTGCGGCGGCCGCGATAGTCGGTCATCGAAACAGGAGAGACATGACATGGCCGCCAGACATATCGATGCCGCAGCGATTGCCGACTACCAGCGCGACGGCGCGGTCTGCATACGCGGCGCCTTCAAGGACTGGGTCGGCACCATCGCCGCCGGCATCGAGCGCAACATGCAAAACCGCAGCGCCGCGGCGTCGGACATCGCCAACGGCAAGGGCAGCTTCTTCGACGATTACTGCAACTGGGAGCGCATTCCCGAATTCGTCGACGTGGTGCGCAATTCCCCGGCCGCGGAACTCGCGGCAGCGGCGATGCAGTCGCGCAGCGCCCAGTTCTTCCACGACCATGTGCTGGTCAAGGAACCGGGCACGCAAAAGCCGACGCCCTGGCACCAGGACATCCCGTATTACTTCGTCGATGGCACCCAGACCGTCAGCTTCTGGATCCCGATCGATCCGGTCAAGGAAGCGACGCTGCGGCTGATCGCCGGCTCGCACAAATGGGACAAGATGATCCTGCCGGTGCGCTGGCTCGATGACAGCAATTTCTATGCCGGCGAGGGCGACTACCTCCCCGTGCCGGATCCAGACAAGGACCCGTCGCTGAAGGTGCTCGAATGGGAGATGGAGCCGGGCGACGCCATCCTGTTCGACTTCCGCACCGCGCATGGTGCGCGCGGCAATCCGACCGCGGCGCGTCGCCGGGCGCTGTCGCTGCGCTGGGTCGGCGACGATGCGCGCTATGTCGAG
This sequence comes from Mesorhizobium sp. M0626, assembly GCF_040320665.1. Lineage (NCBI taxonomy): Bacteria > Pseudomonadati > Pseudomonadota > Alphaproteobacteria > Hyphomicrobiales > Phyllobacteriaceae > Mesorhizobium > Mesorhizobium sp. M0626. Next base: position 104,685 of record NZ_JAMYQD010000011.1, read on the forward strand.
CGCCCCGGCCGTACCTCGCCGCCCTATCCCGGCCATGACATGAAGCCCGGCCAGAAACTGCGCGAGGACTGGTTCCCGGTCGTCTTCCAGAGCTGATACCGGCCGGGGACGCCGTGCTCTCGGCGCGACGTCCCGTGCGCAACCGGTATGGCGCAAGGTAAAACTCTTGACCCGCGCCGCCCGGGGCAATAGCGCAGTCCCTGTCGTGAAATGACAAGGGACATCGGCATGCGCGTTTTGTTGATCGGCTCCGGCGGCCGCGAACATGCCTTGGCCTGGAAGATCGCGGCCTCGCCGCTTTTGACCAAGCTCTATGCCGCGCCCGGCAATCCGGGCGTCGCCCGCGAGGCCGAACTGGTCAAGCTCAACATTAGCGACCATGCCGCTGTCGCAACCTTCTGCAAGGACAATGCGATCGACCTCGTCGTCGTCGGGCCGGAAGGGCCGCTGGTCGCCGGCATTGCCGACGACCTGCGCGGCGAGGGCATCCGCGTCTTCGGCCCGTCGAAGCGGGCAGCGCGGCTCGAAGGCTCGAAAGGTTTTACCAAGGACCTTTGCGCCAAATACGGCATCCCGACCGCCGCCTATGGCCGCTTCACCGAACTGGCTGCGGCCAAGGCTTACGTCGAAAAGGTGGGAGCGCCGATCGTCATCAAGGCCGACGGGCTCGCTGCCGGCAAGGGCGTCACCATCGCCATGACGCTGGACGAGGCGCGCGCCGCCCTCGATGCTTGTTTCGACGGCGCATTCGGTGACGCCGGTGCCGAGGTCGTGGTCGAGGAATTCATGACCGGCGAGGAGGCGAGTTTCTTCTGCCTGTGCGACGGCACGACCGCACTTCCCTTCGGCACCGCGCAGGACCACAAGCGCGTCGGCGATGGCGATACCGGCCCCAACACCGGCGGCATGGGCGCCTATTCGCCGGCGCCGGTGATGAGCCCCGAAATGGTAGAGCGCACCATGCGCGAGATCGTCGAGCCGACCATGCGCGGCATGGCCGAGCTTGGCGCGCCGTTCGCCGGTATTCTGTTTGCCGGGCTGATGATCACCGACAAGGGGCCGAAGCTGATCGAATACAACACCCGCTTCGGCGATCCCGAGTGTCAGGTGCTGATGATGCGGCTGAAGGACGATCTGCTGGTGCTGCTCAACGCCGCCGTCGACGGCCAGTTGGCGCACAGTTCGATCCGCTGGCGCGACGATGCCGCGCTGACCGTGGTGATGGCGGCACAGGGCTATCCCGGGACGCCGGAAAAAGGCTCGGTCATTCGGGGTCTCGACGAAGCCGCTGGCGAAGGCGTTGAGATTTTCCATGCCGGCACTGCCATCAACGGCGGCGCGCTGGTCGCCAATGGCGGCCGCGTGCTCAACGTCACGGCATCAGGCAAGACGGTGGGCGAAGCGCAAAGCCGCGCTTACGCCGCGCTCGACCGTATCGACTGGCCGCAAGGCTTCTTCCGCCGCGACATAGGCTGGCAGGCGGTGGCGCGGGAAAAGGCCAGCGCCGCCACATAAGCCTCAGCGCTCGCGAACCAGTTCCGTCGAAGCGGTGCTGACCGGGTCGGCGGCCTGCGAGAAGGCGGCCTCGAGCAGAGCCTCCGAACGATACGCAGTCCGCTTCCAGGCGACATACTCGGCAATGCCGAAGCGCGCGCGGCGCGGCACCGTCTTGACCACCGGCATGCGGAAGGCAGCGCGGAATGTCTGCCAGCGCGCGCCGAGCACCGCCACCATCTCCTCGACCGTCGGTGGCGTCGCCACATCGGCATAGGTGATGGTGACTTTGCCGGCGAGCCCGGCTGCGCGCGAGACCGGCACCGGTATCGAGGCGAGGTAGTCGGGCGGCACGTCGATCAGGCCGCCGAAGGGCCATTGCTGGCGCAGTGCCGCCGCGTCCATCGGCGCGACGTTGACGTCGATGTCGTTGGGCGTGCCGGCGACCCGGTAGGGGCAGCGCAGCCGTCCGCAATTGGCCTGCGCCGAGAACTGCCACAGCGCATAGCCCTGCCAGTTGCCCATCGGAAAATGCACGTCGATGTCGGGCTTGTAGCGCGCATACCAGAGCGGCAGCCGCGACAAGAGCCGGTATCGATAGCGGTTGTCGGCCATGAACTGGGCGGTCTTGCCGTTGGTGTAGAGGATCGGGAAACGGCCGAGCCGCCGGTGCACCTGGCGCACGAATTCCTCGGCATCCTCGAGTGACATCCATTGCGAGGGGTCGTTGCCTTCGAGATCGAGGGCGAGCAGATCGTCAGGGGCTGGCTCGGCGAAATCGATGAAACTGTTGGCCTGCTCGAGCGGATTGCCGGGGCGGGCAAGATGATAGGCGCCCCATTTCAGGCCGAGCGCCTTGGCCACCACCTTGCGCGTCTGGAACAGCTCGCGCGTCACCGCAAAGCGTTTCCACAATGTCTTGCAGAGTTTGACCGCAATCTCGTCGCCGAAGCAGAAATAGGGCGGCGGCAGCCCGTCGGAGGCCTTGTTGATGAAGCCGACAATGCGCTTGTCGGTGGCAAGCGCACCCCAGTCGATGGAATTGTATTCATAGGCGTCGACCACCAGCGCGCGGTCGCCATCCCGCCACGGCTCGGAAAACTCCGAGGCTGTAGCCGCTGATATCAGCGCCATCATCGCCGCGAGAGCGATCGCTGAGCGGCGAAGAAGATGCGCCGGCGTTTTCAAACAGGGGATCCCCGCTGACCAAACACCGATGGTGGACCGGTATGGTTAAGGAAGTGCTTTCGGGCAGGAGTCCTGATCGCTCTCGCGATTTCGTCATTCTATGGCGAAGCAAGGAGCGAAGCGACGCGGCGCAGACCATAGAATCCATTCCGCGACTTCGAAGCGTTGCCACGGCGCAGAATTCTGCACCGTTGCACGCCTAGCGCGAGGTCGCGACATGGTACTCGGCGTCCGCTACGCTCCCGCTCCACCCGTGGACGACGGAGTTCGCTACAAAATTCGCGTGACAAAGTTTGACGTTTACGTAAAAAGAAGGTCGGAGGCCGCCCAGAGGCGGATGGTTTTGCATCGGCCCGGGTCCTAGGATCGAGCGATCGGAGCAGCGGAGGAGAAGCGGCATGTACAAGGCCCCGGTCGACGACATTTCGTTCACGCTCAAGCATGTCGCCGGGCTCAAGCCGGCACTCGACAGCGGCGCGTTCGGGGACCTCGGCGAAGACCTTGTCGACGCCATCCTGGCCGAGGCCGGCCGCTTCGCCAGCGAGGAGGTGGCGCCGCTCTACAAGATCGGCGACCAGCACGGTGCGGTGCTGAAGGATGCAGCCGTGACCATGCCGCCCGGTTGGAAGGCGCTTTACCGCAGCTGGATCGACGGCGGCTGGAACGCGCTGTCGGGGCCGGAAGAATTTGGTGGCCAGGGCCTGCCGACCATGCTCGGCGTTGCCGCGCTCGAGATGTGGAACTCCGCCGCCATGGCCTTCGGCATCGGCCCGACGCTGACCATGGGCGCCGTCGAGGCGCTGGACAAGCATGCCTCCGAAGCGCTGAAGGCAAAGTATCTGGCAAAGCTCGTCTCCGGCGAGTGGATGGGGACGATGAACCTGACCGAGCCGCAGGCCGGTTCCGATCTCGCCGCCTTGCGCAGCCGCGCCGAGCCTGCCGGCGACGGCACCTACCGCATCTTCGGCCAGAAAATCTTCATCACCTATGGCGAGCATGATTTCACCGACAACATCATCCATCTGGTGTTGGCGCGGCTGCCCGACGCACCGGCCGGCACGCGCGGCATCTCGCTGTTTTTGGTGCCGAAATTCCTGGTCAATGATGCCGGCTCGCTCGGCGCCCGCAACGACGTCTTCTGTTCCGGCCTCGAGCACAAGCTCGGCATCCATGCCTCGCCGACTTGCACCATGATCTATGGCGACGGGTTCCAGGGTGCTGCGCCCGGCGCCATCGGTTGGCTGATCGGCGAGGAGAACAAGGGGCTCGCCTGCATGTTCACCATGATGAACAACGCGAGGCTTTGCGTCGGCATGCAGGGCGTGGCAGTGGCAGAAGCCGCGACGCAGAAGGCGATCGCCTATGCCAATGAGCGCCGCCAGGGCAAGGCATCGGACTTTTCAGGCGCCGGGATGGCGCCGATCGTCCATCACCCCGACGTGCAGCGCAATCTCTTGACCATGAAGGCTTTGACCCAGATCGCCCGCGCCATCTCGTATTCCTGCGCCTATGCCATCGACTTCGCGCGTGTGTCGACAGGCGAGGAGGCCGCGCATTGGCGCGATCGCGCCAATCTGCTGACGCCGCTGGCTAAGGCCTTTTCCACCGATATCGGCGTCGACGTTGCGTCGCTGGGTGTCCAGGTCCACGGCGGCATGGGCTTCATCGAGGAGACGGGCGCGGCCGCGCTCTATCGCGACGCCCGCATTGCGCCGATCTATGAAGGCACCAACGGCATCCAGGCGATCGACCTTGTAGCCCGCAAATTGCCGCTTGGCGGCGGCGAGCATGTGCACGGCTATATCGCCGAACTGAAGGCCATCGCCGACGAGGTGCGGACCTCGAACCTGCGGGGCTTCGGCCGCACCGCCGAAGCGCTTGACCAGGCGTTCGACGATCTCACCGAGGCGACGCGCTTCCTGCAGAAGCTGCTGGCCGACGGCCGTCTGGACGAAGCGCAAGCCGGTGCGACCCCCTATCTCAGGCTGATCTCGCTTGCTGCCGGCGGCGCTTATCTGGCGCGTGGCGGACTTGCCCAGCAGAGCCGCATCGCCCTTTGCCGCTTTTTCGCCGAAAACCTGCTCGGCGAAGTCAGCGCCTTGAAGGAACGCGTAATCGATGGCGCCGAGAGCCTCGCCGCCGCCGGCAAGGCGCTGATATCGGCCTGAATACCACAGCGCTCACCAGGGAAATGACCGTGACAGACCATATCCTCGTCGAGCGCCAGGGCGCCATCCAGATCATCCGCATGAACCGTCCCGACAAGAAGAACGCACTGACGCGCGCCATGTACGCGACAATGTCCAAGGCGCTGGCCGATGGCGATGCCGACCCGGCGGTTCGCGTCCATATCTTCCTCGGTGTTTCTGGCGCCTTCTCTTCCGGCAACGATCTCGCCGATTTCCTGGTCATCGCCACCGGCGGTGAGGGCGGCAACGAGGTCTGGGACTTCCTGATGGCGCTGGCCAAAACGGAGAAGCCGATGGTCTCCGGCGTCGACGGCATTGCGGTCGGCATCGGCACCACGCTCAATTTGCATTGCGACCTGACTTTCGCCACGCCGCGCACGGTGTTCCGCACACCCTTCGTCGACCTCGGCCTGGTGCCGGAGGCGGGCTCCAGCCTGCTGGCCCCGCTCATCCTCGGCAGGCAGGGCGCCTTCGCGCTGCTTGGGCTGGGCGAAGGTTTTTCCGCCGAGCGCGCCAAGGCCGCCGGCCTGATCTATGAGGTGGTCGAGGAGGACGGGCTAGAAGCCGCGGTACTCGCAGCGGCCGGCGCGATCGCCGCCAAGCCGCCGCAGGCGCTGAAGATCGCTCGTGACCTGATGCGCGCCCCGCGCCACGAGCTTGTCGCCCGCATCAAGGTGGAGAGCGAGCATTTCTCCGAGCGGCTGAAGTCCGACGAAGCGCGCGCCGCGTTGACGGCCTTCATGACGCGCAAGAAGGCCTGAACCTCTCCTCAGGGATAAAGCCGTGTCTTGTCCCAGCCGCCTTCGGCGTTGCGCGAAAAGACCAGCCGATCGTGCAGCCGGAATGGCCGGTCGTGCCAGAACTCGATCGCCTGCGGCACGATGCGGAAGCCCGACCAGTGCTTTGGCCGCGGGATTTCGCCGATAGGGTAGCGCGCCGTGTATTCGGCCACCGCCTTCTCCAGGGCAAAGCGGCTTTCCAGCGGCCGCGACTGTTTCGAAGCCCATGCGCCGATCCGGCTGCCGCGCGGCCGCGTCGCGTAATAGGCGTCGGCTTCAGCGTCGCTGACGATCTCCACCGGACCGCGTATGCGCACCTGGCGGCGCAGCGATTTCCAGTGGAAGCACATCGCCGCCTTCATGCTGCCAAGAATCTCGCGGCCCTTGGCGCTCTCGAAATTCGTGTAGAAGACAAAGCCGCTTTCATCGAAACCCTTGAGCAGCACCATCCGCACATCCGGCATGCCGTCGGCATCGACGGTTGCAAGTGCTACGCCGTTGGCGTCGTTGATTTCGCTTTTCTTGGCGTCCTCCAGCCACTCAGCAAAGAGCCGGAACGGCTCGGCGGCTTCGGTAAAGTCACTACTTGTTAACTCAGTGTCACTCATAGTTTTTCTCAAATTGTCTCGAGCTTCAGGAGGTTGCCGATTGTCGCGTATCGCGCAAGCTTTTGACAGCGGGCAATGGAGCGTTATCGCTTCGGCCAGTTCGAAAGCCGTGATCGTGATTATCGCACTGCCGCTTGCCGCCTGCGGCGCCGGCGGCTTCAGCCTGGAAAAGGCCGAGGTCGATCGTTCCATCGTCACCTCAAGCGCGCCGGCCAGGGTGACATCGACGGACGCCGACAGCGCTTCCGACCAGACCACGATCGGCAATGCGGTGTCTTCGGCCGACATCGAGGAGCTTCGCGGCCAGGCCGTGCCGTGGGCGAATGCCGACACCGGCTCGCGCGGCTCCATCACCGAACTCGCCGAAGTGCAGGACAACGGCCAAGACTGCCGCAGCTTTACCGCCTCGCGCGAAAGCTTCGACGGCGTCACTTTGTTCAAGGGCCAATTGTGCATCGCCGCGGCCGGCGGCTGGCACATGCAGGACTTCAAACCGCTCTGATTTTCCAGGGTTTGCGGGCGCCGCAATTTCAGCCTCGATAAGCCTGCGCGCCACTGGAATTTCTTCCTATGGGAGCGCATATAAGGGCCAACGTGGATTTAACTCATTTTCCAGGGCAGGACGCATGCGCGACCCCTATGAGGTGCTGGGCGTTGCCAAGAACGCATCGGCCAAGGACATAAAATCGGCCTACCGCAAGCTCGCCAAAAAGTATCATCCGGACCAGAATCCGAATGATCCCAAGGCCAAGGACCGTTTTGCCGCCGCCAATCAGGCCTATGAGGTCGTCGGCGACGAGAAGAACCGTGCGGCCTTCGACCGCGGCGAGATCGACGCCGACGGCAAGCCGAAATTCCAGGGCTTCGAGGGCGCAGCCGGCGGCGGCGATCCGTTCGGTGGCTTCCGCCGCCAGCAGGGCGCCGGCGGCCCGCGCTTCGAATTCCGATCCGGGCGTCCGGGCGGCGATCCGTTCGACGGCAACAGCGACATTTTCAGCCAGATCTTCGGCGACGCCTTTTCCGGCGCGCGCGGCGCCGGAACAGGCGACCGCCGCCAGCAGGCGACCGCCGCCGATCTGAACGTCACGCTCGACGTCACCATCGAGGAGATAGCGACCGCCGAAAAGGTGACGGCGATGTTCCCCGACGGCCGCAAGATCGCGGTCAAGCTGCCGGTCTATGTCGAGGATGGCCAGACCATCCGGCTGAAGGGCCAGGGCGAGCAGGGGCCGGGACAGCCGGGCGATGCGCTGGTCAAGATCCGTATCCGCAGGCACCCGCGCTACCGCATCGAGGGCCGTGACTTGCATGCCGATCTGGAGGTAGCGTTGGCCGACGCGGTGCTGGGCGCCAAGGTGCCGGTCGACACGCCGACCGGCAGGCTGGCGGTCAACATTCCGGCCTGGTCGAGTTCCGATAAGGTGCTGCGCCTGAAGGGCAGGGGCTTGCCGGAAAAGGCCGGCGGCCATGGCGATCTCTACGCCCATGTCCGCATCATGCTGCCGGAAGGCGGCGACAGCGAACTCGAAGCGCTGATGCGCAGCCGCAAAGGCTGACGCGGCTCGACTTGGCTGCCTAGCTGCCGGGCGCTGCTTCCTCCATCCGCCGGATGGTTTCGCCGAAGCGGCGCAACGCCTGCCGCACCGGGACATGCGGGCTCTCGATCTCAAGCAGGATCATCGTCTCGCTGCCGAGGAATGCGGCGCTGACCAGGCTGGTCACTTCGGCGGCGGAGAATGGCCCGAGGCCGCCGAACCGCCGCTCCGCCTCTTGCGCCAGTCCGTCCAGCAGTTCGAACCAGCCGCGCAGGTCGCGGCGCACCGCCTTGGCGATCTCGGGGCTCGACAGGCTTGCCGCGATCATCTCGTGCAGGATCCGGACATAGCCGGACGCCAGATCATCGTCGAGGAAATCGCAAGCGCGCTCCCAGCGCTGCCACAGCGGCATCGGTGCCGCAAAAGTCTCCGCCTGGCGTTTCAGCAGGCCCTCGTTCAGATGGTCGAGCAGGGCCAGGAACAGCCGTTCCTTGGAGCCGAAATGGTAATGGATCTGGCTGAGCGGAACGCCGGCGATCTCGGCAACGCGGCGCGTCGACAGATCGGCGTAGCCGCCTCGATGGAGGCACAACTCGGCGGCTGAAATCAGTTCGGCGCGCGTGTCGCGCTTTTGCTTGTTCTGCGGTGGGGTAACGGCTTGGGCAGCGTCCGTCATGCGGTGTGGCTGCCGCTGTTAGCGGTGCAATCTGGGCGGATCATAGCTTCTCCTGTCCGGGGCTGGACGTCCCTCCACTCTATCTCGGTCGAGCGACCGATCAAGTTGACTCGCTAGAAAATTTATGGTTTTTGACGCTGAATTCGGTCGACCGACCGAATCCTGATGCTTGCATGGAGGGCACTCATGGCGGGCGTAATCACCCTTATCTACGGCGTTGCCGCATACCTGATTTTTCTCGGTTCGTTTCTCTATGCGGTCGGTTTCGTCGGCAACATGGTTGTGCCGAAATCGATCGATTCCGGAGTCGCTGGAAGTCCGGTCGAAGCCGTCATCGGCAATGCACTGCTGCTCGGCCTTTTCGCCGCCCAGCACAGCATCATGGCGCGGCCGGTTTTCAAGCGCTGGTGGACACGGATTGTCCCGCACGCGGCCGAACGCAGCACCTATGTGCTTTTGGCCAGCCTCATCCTGCTGCTGCTCTACTGGCAATGGCGGCCGATTCCCGGTCTCGTCTGGACGGTCGAGAACCCGGTCTGGGTCGCCGTCATCCATGGCGTGTTCTGGCTCGGCTGGGCGGTATTGTTGACCAGCACCTTTCTGATCAACCATTTCGAACTGTTCGGCCTGCGCCAGGTTCTCGCCGCTTTGCGCAAGAGCGAACCGGCGCCGCCCGTGTTCAGGACGCCGCTGTTCTACAAATGGGTCCGGCACCCGCTCTATGTCGGCTTTCTCCTGGCCTTCTGGGCGACGCCGTCGATGACATGGGGCCATCTTCTGTTCGCGGCGGGCAGCACCGGCTACATCCTGCTCGGCATCTTCCTCGAGGAACGCGATCTCGTCGCGATGTTTGGCGATCAGTACCGCCTCTACCGCAAGCAGGTGGGAATGCTCATTCCCTGGCGCAAAATGGCTGGATAGGGCCGATGCGTTGCCGACCAGCCGATTAGGCTGGTAGGCCGGGCCTGGGCCATCAAGGCGCGCTGGCCGCAGTGAGGTGTTCAAATCTCACAACAACGTTATTATCCCCCATTCGTTGTCACGCCGAGTGTCTGAATTGAACGCGCGCCCCGTCTGCGCTTGATGCGCCTTTCTGCCTGTGCGATAGGCACTCCAAAGCAGAAAATCTTTCGGAGAGCGCTGACATGGCGGGTGGACAGGGCCTTATGGCCGGCAAGCGCGGCCTTATACTGGGCGTCGCCAACAACAGATCGATTGCCTACGGCATCGCCAAGGCCTGCGTCGACCATGGCGCCGAGATCGCGCTGACCTATCAGGGCGAGGCGTTCAAGAAGCGCGTCGAGCCGCTGGCTGCGGAATTGGGCGCCTTTGTCGCCGGTCATTGCGATGTCACTGATCCGGCGAGCCTCGACGAGGTGTTTGCCAATGTCGCCAAGCATTGGGGCGGCAAGCTCGACTTCCTCGTCCATGCCATCGCCTTTTCCGACAAGGACGAGCTGACCGGACGCTATGTCGAGACGACGCGCGACAATTTCCTGCGCACCATGGACATTTCGGTCTATTCCTTCACCACCATCGCCAAGCGCGCCGAAGCGCTGATGACCGACGGCGGCTCGCTGCTGACGCTGACATATTACGGCGCCGAAAAGGTCATGCCGCATTACAACGTCATGGGTGTCGCCAAGGCCGCGCTCGAAGCCAGCGTGCGCTATCTCGCCGTCGACCTCGGCGGCAAGAAGATCCGCGTCAACGCCATCTCGGCCGGGCCGATCAAGACCTTGGCTGCTTCGGGCATCGGCGACTTCCGCTACATCCTCAAGTGGAACGAATACAATTCGCCGCTGAAGCAGACCGTCACCCAGGAAGAAGTCGGCGATTCCGCCGTCTATTTCCTGTCGGACCTGTCGCGTGGCGTCACCGGCGAGGTGCACCATGTCGATTCCGGCTATCACGTCGTCGGCATGAAGGCGGTCGACGCGCCGGATATTTCGACCGTCAAGGAATAGTTCTGCCGCGGTTTCCGCCCGCCTGTCCTGATTTCCGGAAGACCTGATGGTTCCGCTCGTCTACATCGTGCGCCATGGCCAGACGCAGTGGAATGCCGAGTCGCGGCTGCAGGGCCAGGCCGACACCGATCTCAACGCGCTCGGCCGCGAGCAGGCGACCCGCAATGGACGGCGGCTGGCCGAACTGATCCAGAACCCTGAGGATTTCGACTTTGTCGCCAGCCCGATGAAGCGGACGCGCGAGACGATGCAGCGGCTGCGCTTGGCGATGCAGCTCGATCCCGATGGCTACCGCACCGACCCGCGTCTGGTCGAGGTGCACTTTGGCGACTGGCAGGGCTTTACCTATGCCGAACTCGATGCGCGGATGCCGGGCTCGGCGAAGGCGCGACGACGCAACAAATGGAATTTCCAGCCGCCGGGCGAGGGCGCCGAAAGCTACCAGATGCTGCTCGAACGGGTGAAGCCGTGGTTCGACGCGCTCGACCACCAGACGGTCTGCGTCACGCATGGTGGCGTCGTGCGGACCCTGTTTCGGATGGTCAAGGGTGTTTCCGAACACGAAGCGGCAAACCTGGAAGTGCGGCAGGACCGGGTGCTCAGGCTGCAGGACGGGCGTCTGGATTGGCTTTAGGTTCGAGCAGATAAACAGGACGACTGTCCTGTTTATCCGTGCAGGGCTCCGCCGAGCGGCAAGACCCTGTTCGGCGTCGGTCTTATTCGGTGTCGGGCAATTCCATGTCGGTGACGACGTTCTCGCCATTCGTCACGTCATAGGCAATCACGACATCCATGCCCGGCTTCAGCGAATCGAGATCGGTCTCGGCGTTGAGCTTGAAGGACTTGCCGTCCTCCAGCGTCAGCGTCAGTGCGTCCTTGTCGACCTTCTTGATCAGGCCTTCGGTCTGGCCGGCATAGGCGGCGGTGGAAATCAGCAACATGGCGGCAGCAGCGCCAATCAGGGTACGCATCGTCGTCCTCTTTGTCATTGCGCCTGCACGGATGGCGGCGAGCTTTCAACGGGCGGATGGAAGAGAGCAGAAACCAACCGAATGTGTCAAAACTAAAACCGCCGGATCACAGTTTGACCGCTGTGGAAAACGCCAATAGAACGCACCTTTGATCCGGTCCGCTGCCGGGCAGGGCTAAAATTCATGTCTCACAACACGTTCGGCCATCTCTTCCGCGTCACCACCTGGGGCGAAAGCCATGGCCCGTCGCTCGGCTGTGTCGTCGACGGCTGCCCGCCCGGCATCCGCTTCACACGGGCCGAAATTCAGGCCGAACTCGACAAGCGCCGCCCCGGCCAGTCACGTTTTGTGACGCAGCGCCGCGAACCGGACGAGGTGAAGGTGCTGTCCGGCTTCATCCTCGACGAGGACGGCGAGTCGATGATCACCACCGGCACGCCCGTCTCGATGCTGATCGAGAATGTCGACCAGCGCTCCAAGGACTATGGCGAGATCGCCCGCCAGTACCGTCCCGGCCACGCCGACTACACCTATGACGTCAAATACGGCCTGCGCGACCATCGCGGCGGCGGCCGTTCTTCGGCCCGCGAGACCGCCGCTCGCGTGGCGGCCGGCGCCTTGGCGCGCAAGGTGGTGCCCGGAATGGTGGTGCGCGGCGCGCTGGTCTCGATGGGCGAGAAATCCATCGACCGCGCCAACTGGAACTGGAATTTCATCGGTGACGCCGAAAACCCGTTCTTTACCCCCGATCCGGCGTCCGTTCCCGTCTTCACGCAATATCTCGACGGCATCCGCAAATCCGGCTCCTCGGTCGGCGCGGTGATCGAGATCGTCGCCGACGGCGTGCCAGCCGGCCTTGGCGCGCCGATCTATGCCAAGCTCGACCAGGACATCGCGTCCGGCCTGATGTCGATCAACGCCGTCAAGGGCGTCGAGATCGGCAACGGTTTCGAAGCCGCGCGCATCACCGGCGAACAGAATGCCGACGAGATGCGCATCGGCAATGACGGCAAGCCGGTCTTCCTGTCCAACAATGCCGGCGGCATTCTGGGCGGCATCTCGACCGGCCAGGCGATCGTCGCCCGCTTCGCCGTCAAGCCGACCTCGTCGATCCTGACGCCGCGCAAATCCATCGACAAGGACGGCAACGACGTCGACGCCATGACCAAGGGCCGCCACGACCCGTGCGTCGGCATCCGCGCCGTGCCGATCGGCGAAGCCATGGTTGCCTGCGCCATCGCCGACCATTATCTGCGGCACCGGGGACAGACAGGCCGGGGATTAGGCAGTAGGGATTAGGCAATAAGCCAGCCCGTACTTCCTTCCCTAACTCCTACTGCCCAACCCCTATTCCCTGCGAGCGAAGCGAGCCAATGCCATACGATCAGAAGAAAATCGTCGAAGCCATCCGCGCCTTCGAGCGCGGCGAGATCGTCGTCGTGATGGACGATGACGGGCGTGAGAACGAGGGCGACCTGATCGTTGCCGCCGTGCATTGCAGCCCGGAGAAAATGGCCTTCATCATCCGTCACACCTCCGGCATCGTCTGCACGCCGATGCCGCGCGAGGAGGCCAAGCGGCTCAATCTGCAGCCGATGGTCGCCGACAATGATTCCGCCCACACCACGGCCTTTACCGTCAGCGTCGATTTCAAGCATGGCACCACCACCGGCATTTCGGCCGAGGACCGCACGCTGACCGTGCGCAACCTGGCCAACGGCAATGTCGGCGGTTCGGATTTCGTTCGCCCCGGCCACATCTTCCCGCTGATCGCTAGGGAAGGCGGCGTGCTGATGCGTTCGGGCCATACCGAAGCCGCGGTCGATCTCTGCAAGCTTGCCGGCCTGCCGCCGGTTGGCGTGATCTCGGAGTTGGTCAATGACGACGGCACCGTCAAGCGCGGCCCGCAGGTGGCGAGCTTTGCCGAGGAACACGGCCTCAAGCAGGTCTCGGTCGCCGACCTCATCGCCTACCGGCAGCGCAAGGAAACGCTGGTCGAACGCGTCGCCTGCTCCGAAATCGACACACTCGGCGGCAAGGCACAGGTCTTCACCTACACGCTGCCCTGGGATTCCATGCACCATGTCGCGGTCGTTTTCGGCGACATCCGTGACGGCGAGGACGTGCCGGTGCGGCTGCATTCGGAGGATGTGGTGACCGACGTGTTCGGCACCAGCCACCGGCTCGACGCCATTATGAAGGCGATGGGCGAACGCAAGCGCGGCGTCATCGTTTACCTCCGAGAGGGTTCGGTCGGCGTCGCCCATCAGGAGCGCAACCGGCCGATGAGTGCCGACCGTGAGGACCACGAAGAGGCCCGCCGCCGTGAGAACGAGTGGCGAGAAATCGGCCTCGGCGCGCAGATTCTCAAGGATCTCGGCATCTCCTCGATCAATTTGATCGCCTCGCGCGAACGCCACTATGTCGGGCTTGAGGGCTTTGGCATTCATATCGCCAAGACCGAGATTTTCTAGGGGACAGGGGGCGGTCGGATGAGCTTCGAGGCCTATCTCAATTGCTTTGAAGATGGCGAAGAGAGCTACTTCCCCACATCGATCGTCGAGGATGCCTTCGCGCCGTTCGTCACCAGGCGTGAACCTGAATTCACCTGCTGGGTCGTCGCCTATGACGATGCGTCGTCGGCCGACCTCTATCTCAATTTCGACCCCGGCGATGCCTCGCGATGTTCAGGCTTCACCGTCGCGCGGCCGCCCGACGATCCGCGCCTCTACGAAGCGCTGTGGAAAATCCTGCGTGTCACCAGCTCGGTCGTGTATTGCGCCGGAGAATGTCCGCCGATGGTCGGGCGCGCTGAAACCATACCCCATCTGAACCCGGATATGGTTGAGACACTGGGAAGTCCTGTTGTCGTTCTCGATGGAAACGAGATCCGCAAGAGGCTTGAACAGTCGTAGGGAGCCGCGCTCCTTTGGAGAAGCTGCGTCCGATCCGCGTTCCCGACCGGACGCTTGTGCGTTTATTCCGCGGGAACGGCGGCTGCACCGCAGCCGTCCAGCTCGCAGGCGCGGGTGGCCAGGCTGCGCTGGCCCACCAACACCGTGACCAGTGCGATAGTGCCTGAAACCACCGAGACCCAGAACCCGTTCCTGGCGCCGAACTCATCCACCACCGCGCCGGCGGCAAACGAACCCAGCGCCATGCCGATGCCGATGCCGGTCATCACCCAGGTGATGCCTTCGGTCAGCATCGCTTCCGGCACGTGGCGTTCGATCAGGCCGAAGGCGGTGATGAAGGTTGGCGAGATCGCCACGCCGCTGATGAAAACGGTCAGCGCCAGCAGCGGCACCGTGTCGGCGGTGAGCGGCAGCAATGTGCCGAGCGCAACGAGGGCGACCGCGAGGGCCAACTGGCGCTGCAGCGGCGCTTTCAGGTTGAGCGCACCGACGACGAGGCCGAGCACGAACGATCCCAGCGCATAGACGCCGATGACGAGGCTGGCGGCGCCCGGCTGGCCGAGTTCCTTGGTGATCGCCACCGTGCTCACTTCCGTCGTCGCGAAGGTGGCGCCGACGAAGATCAGGGCGAAGGTGATGATCTGCACCGGCCTGAGCCGGATTGCCGAGCCGCTCGAGACATGATTCACCGGCCGCACTTGTGGTTCGGTCGAACGCTGCAGGATGAAGGCTGCCGAGCCAAGGGCGAGGAATAGCGTGCTGACCAGGACACCGGCTTCCGGGAACAGAGCGGCACTCAAGCCCACCGACAGCGATGCGCCTGCAATGTAGACGAGTTCGTCCGCCGCCGATTCGAAGGCGAATGCGGTGTTCATCTGCGGCCGGCCGCGAAAAATCTCGGTCCAGCGCGCGCGCACCATCGCCGGCATGCTGGGCATGGCGGCGGCCGCCAGTGCCGACACAAACAGCGTCCACACCGGCCAGTCCTGATTGGCTGCGGCAATCAGCACCGCGAAGGCGAGCACGGTGAGGATGGTGGTCGGAACCACGATCCGCGTCTGGCCGAGGCGATCGACCAGCCGTGATATCTGCGGCGCCACGAAAGCGTTGCTCAGCGCGAACGTCGCCGAGACAGCTCCCGCCAGCCAGTATTCGCCACGTGTCTGCGACAGCATGGCCACGATGCCGATCGGCGCCATGGCGATCGGCAGCCGCGCGAGGAAGCCCGCGGCGGCAAACCCCTTGGCTCCAGGGGCACGAAAGATTTCCGAGTATGGGTTTTGCATGGCTGGTTCCTCGACAAAGGCCAATTCGACAATTACATACGGTGCGTATGAATATAGGTAGTCGATACGCCGCGTATGTCAATTGGCATACGAAGCGTATGTGAATAAGGCCAGAACCATGCACAGACCCCGCAAGGAGATGATTGCCGAAACGCGCGCCAAGCTGATCACGGCGGCCCGCCACGCTTTCGGCACGATCGGCTATGCCGACGCGTCGATGGACGACTTCACCGCCTCGGCCGGGCTGACGCGCGGTGCGCTCTATCATCATTTCGGCGACAAGAAGGGCCTGCTGCAGGCCGTCATCGCCGAAATCGATGGCGAGATGGCCGTCCGCATCCATGAGATTGCGTCGCGGGCGCCAAGCCGCTGGCAGCGTTTCGTCGACGAATGCACGACCTATATCGAGATGGCGCTGGAGCCGGAAATCCAGCGCATCATGTTTCGCGACGGTCCGGCTGTGCTCGGCGATCCGGCGCAATGGCCGAACGCCAATGCCTGCGTCGGCTCGATGACCGATCATCTGACGGCTCTGCAGCAGGAGGGGGTGGTCGTCCCCGGCGTCGACCCCGAAACCGCCGCCCGGCTGATCAACGGCGCCAGCAGCCAGGCGGCGCAGCGCATCGCCAATTCGAACGACCCCGAAGCGACGTCGAAGACCGTGGTGGCAGCCTTCCAGCAACTGCTTGAAGGGCTTCTCAAAAAACAGGGTTCGCAGCCGGCCTGAAATCTGGTCGGCCCAGACCCGGCATTTGCCGAGATTGACAATTCCCGGCCCGGGTTCATCCTCGCCGTCCATCTCTGAGGGGAGATTCGGGCGCATGTGGGATTTCGAAATCGGCAGGTCGGTGTCCATCATGATCAGGACATGGCCATTCATCGTCTTTCGCATGATCGTCTATTTCGGCATTACGCTCGCCTATATCGTGGCGACCGGCAGCGGCGCCTCCGTCGGCTATGGCGTCGGCCATATCTCCACCGATCCCGACGGGCCGCTTTCCTTTGCACTGTGGGGCGGCATCGTCGGCATCGGCATCGTTTCGATCGCGCTCTACTGGATCCGCGAATACATCCTCTACGTCGTCAAGGCCGGCCATATCGCCGTCATGGTCCATTTGATCGATGGCCGGGACGTTCCCAATGGGCAGGACCAGATCGCCTACGCCAAGGACGTGGTGAAGGAGCGTTTCGCCGAGGCCAACATCCTTTTCGTGGTCGACCAGCTGGTCAAGGGCGCCATCCGCGCCATCACCGGCCTGATCGGCGGCATCGCCGCCTTCCTGCCCATTCCGGGTCTCGGCGGCCTGATCGCTTTCATCAATACGGTCATCCGCCTGTCGCTGACCTATGTCGACGAGATCATCCTCGGCTACAACATCCGCATCAACTCGTCATCGCCCTTCGAGACAGCCCGGCAAGGCGTCGTGCTCTACGCCCAGAACGGCAAGACCATGGTCAAGAACGCCATCTGGCTGGCGGTCATCATGTGGGGTGTGTCCTTCGTCATCTTCCTTTTGATGCTGGCGCCGGCCGCCGCCATCATGTGGTTCATTCCGGGGCAGCTCGGCGGCTGGGCCTTCGTGCTCGCCATCCTCCTTGCCTGGGCCTTCAAGGCGGCCTTCATCGAACCCTTCGCCATAGCCTGCCTGATGCAGGTCTATTTCAAGACCATCGAAGGCCAGGTGCCGAACGCCGAATGGGACCAGCGGCTGGCCGAGGGGTCGTCCAAGTTCAGGGAACTCAGGGATAAGGCGCTGGCCTCCTTCGGCGGCTCGCGCTGGACGCAGCCGGCGCCCGGGGTGTAATCCCTGTTGAACGTCGGGGCGGTGCGGCGTCAAACCATGGTCAAAGCGGCCGGGCGCGCCTATATCGGGTCATGGTCACCAGGCTCTACACCCATCCGATCTTCCTCGAACATCTGACGCCCCCCGGTCATCCGGAGCGGCCGGACCGCTTGCGCGCTATCGAGCGCGTGCTCGACGACGAGGCCTTCACCGCACTCGATCGGGTAACGGCGCCGCAAGGCGACGAGGCCACAATCCTCTACGCCCACCCCGAGGATTTCGTCGCCCGCGTCCGCGCCGCGATCCCTGAAAGCGGCATTGCCTCGATCGACGCCGACACGAGCGCCAGCCCGAAAAGCTGGCAGGCGGTGGTCACTGCCATCGGTGCGGCCAACGCTGCCGTCGACGATGTTTTCGAGGGCAGCGTTGCCAATGCCTTCGTCGCCGCGCGTCCGCCCGGCCATCATGCCGAAAAGACCACGGCCATGGGCTTTTGCCTGTTCAACACCGCGGCGATCGCGGCCCGCTACGCGCAGAAGAAACACGGCGCCGAGCGTGTCGCCATCGTCGACTGGGACGTGCATCACGGCAATGGCACGCAGGACATTTTCTGGGACGATCCCTCGGTGCTCTATTGTTCGACGCACCAGATGCCGCTCTATCCCGGCACCGGGGCTAAAAACGAAACCGGCGCCGGCAACATCGTCAACGCGCCGCTGGCGCCGCAGACCGGCTCGGACATGTTTCGCGATGCCTTGCTGTCGCGCGTCCTTCCGGCACTCGACAATTTCGCGCCCGATCTGATCATCATTTCCGCAGGCTTCGACGCTCACCATCGCGACCCGCTGGCCGAGATCAACCTCAGCGAGGACGATTTCGACTGGGCGACAGGCCAGTTGCTGGAACGCGCCGGGCGCCACAGCGGCAACCGGCTCGTCAGCCTGCTTGAGGGCGGCTACGATCTGCAGGGACTGGCATTTTCGGTCGCCGCCCATGTCGGGCGGCTGATGAAGGGGTAAAGTATGGCTGGCGAAGCAAATGAAGACGTGAAGGCGATGAGCTTCGAGCAGGCACTCGACGCGCTGGAAAAGATCGTCGATGATCTGGAACGCGGCGACGTGCCGCTCGACCAATCGATCAAGATCTATGAGCGCGGCGAGGCGCTGAAGGCCCATTGCGACCGGCTGCTGAAGGCGGCCGAAGACAAGGTCGAGAAGATCAGGCTGTCGCGTGATGGCAAACCGGTGGGAACGGAGCCGCTCGACGCGGAGTAGTGGAATGGGGCGGGCATAAAGCAGATAGGAGTTCAAGCATGTGCAGAAACATCAAGACCCTGTTCAATTTCGAGCCGCCGGCGACCCATGACGAGATCCGCGACGCCGCCCTTCAATTCGTGCGCAAACTGAGCGGAACGACGCGCCCCTCGCAGCGCAACCAGGCAGCCTTCGACCGTGCCGTCGAGGCGATCGCCGAATCGGCGCATGAATTGCTGCATTCGCTGGAAACCACGCATCATCCGCGCAATCGTGAAGAGGTGGCGGCCAAGGCAAAAGCCAAATCGGCGCTCCGCTTCGCCTGAGGACATCCAGATGAGTTTCTTCCCCGGCAAGGACCCTGAGCCTGGCGATGCCTTCGCCAGCGACCAGATCGAGCTCATGGTCATTCCAAACGCCAAGGACATTGGCGGCTTCCAGGTTCGTCGCGCTCTGCCGACGGCAAAGCGGCGGCTGGTCGGTCCCTTCATCTTCTTCGACCGCATGGGGCCGGCGATCTTGCGCGCCGGCCAGGCGATGGATGTGCGCCCGCACCCGCATATCGGGCTTTCCACCGTCACCTATCTGTTCGACGGCAATATCAGGCACCGCGATTCGCTCGGCACCGAGATGGTCATCCAGCCCGGCGACGTGAATTTGATGACCGCCGGCCGCGGCATTGTCCATTCCGAACGCACGCCCGAAGAACTGCGCGGCGCGCCGATGTCGGTCTCCGGCCTGCAGACATGGCTGGCTTTGCCCGACGGCAAGGAGGAAGTGGCGCCGGTGTTCGAGAACACGGCCGCGCTCCTTCTGCCCGAGATCGACGCCGAAGGTGTTTCCGGCCGCGTGGTGATCGGCGATTTCCAGGGACTGCGCTCGCCGGTAAGAGCCGACACCGAGACGCTCTACGCCGATCTGAGGCTGGCGCCCGGCGCCAGCGTCAAAATTCCCGCCGACGCCGAGGAACGCGCCATCTACACGCTGCACGGCGATGTCTCGGTTTCGGGCGACCGTTTTCCGGCCGAACGGCTGCTGGTGTTCCGGCCTGGTGACGAGATCGTCGTGTCGTCCGAGCGCGGCGCCCATTTCATGCTCTTCGGGGGCGCTTCGCTCGGCTCTCCGCGCCACATCTGGTGGAACTTCGTCTCGTCGTCGAAGGAACGCATCGAACAGGCCAAGCAGGAATGGAAGACGGGCCGCTTCGATATCGTTCCTGGAGATGAGGAAGAGTTCATTCCGTTACCGGACAATTAACGTCAGCATCACCCGCGTCACTGACACGCATTTACATTCCGGCGACGCAGGCATATTTCGCCATGATCGACGCGCATTATAGCTGAGCAGGCCCTTTAACAGTGAACGCAACGCTGCATACGCCGCTTCTCGACAAGGTCCGCATTCCAGCCGACCTGAAGAAGCTTGACGAAAGCGAGCTGCCGCAGCTGGCCTCGGAGCTGCGCGCCGAGCTGATCGATGCCGTCTCGCATACGGGCGGGCATCTCGGCGCCGGCCTCGGTGTCGTCGAACTGACGGTGGCGCTGCACTATGTCTTCAACACGCCGGAAGACCGCGTGATCTGGGATGTCGGCCACCAGGCCTATCCACACAAGATCCTGACCGGCCGCCGCGACCGCATCCGAACGCTCAGGCAAGAAGGCGGCCTGTCCGGCTTCACCCGTCGCGCCGAGAGCGAATACGACCCGTTCGGCGCCGCGCACTCCTCGACCTCCATTTCCGCTGGCCTCGGCATGGCCATGGCGCGCGACCTCTCCGGCGGCCACAACAATGTCATTGCCGTCATTGGCGACGGCGCCATGTCTGCCGGCATGGCCTATGAAGCCATGAACAATGCCGGCGCGCTCGATGCTCGCCTGATCGTCATTCTCAACGACAACGACATGTCGATCGCGCCGCCGACCGGCGCCATGAGCGCCTATCTGGCGCGGCTTGCCTCTGGCAAGACCTATCTTGGCCTGCGCGACTTCGGCAAGAAACTGACCTCCTATCTCGGCAAGCGTGCCGATCGCGCCATCAAGCGGGCGGTCGAGCATGCGCGCGGCTACGTCACCGGCGGCACGCTGTTCGAGGAGCTTGGCTTCTACCATATCGGCCCGATCGACGGCCACAATCTCGAGCATCTGATCCCGGTGCTGAAGAACGTCCGCGACCATGCCGACGGTCCGGTGCTGATCCATGTCGTGACCCAGAAGGGCAAGGGCTACGCGCCGGCCGAGGCTGCGGCCGACAAATATCATGGCGTGAACAAGTTCGACGTCATCACCGGCGCGCAGACCAAGGCCCCGGCCAATGCGCCGGCCTACACCAAGGTGTTTGCCGAAAGCCTGGTCCAGGAAGCCCGCCTGGACGAACGTATCGTCGCCGTCACCGCCGCCATGCCGAACGGCACCGGCCTCGATTTGTTCGGCGAAGCGTTTCCGACCCGGACCTTCGATGTCGGCATTGCCGAGCAACATGCCGTGACCTTCGCCGCCGGCCTCGCCAGCGAGGGCTACAAGCCCTTCGCCGCCATCTATTCGACCTTCCTGCAGCGCGCCTACGATCAGGTCGTCCATGATGTGGCGATCCAGAAACTGCCGGTGCGTTTCCCGATCGACCGCGCCGGTTTCGTCGGCGCCGACGGCGCCACTCATTGCGGCGCCTTCGACACCACCTTCCTGGCGACGCTGCCGGGCTTCGTGGTGATGGCGGCCGCCGACGAGGCGGAGCTTCGCCACATGGTGCGCACCGCCGCCTATTATGACGAAGGCCCGATCGCCTTCCGCTATCCGCGCGGCAATGGCGTCGGCGTCGACATGCCGGAGCGCGGCTCGGTGCTCGAAATTGGCAAGGGCCGCATCGTCAGGGAAGGCACCAAGGTGGCGCTTCTGTCCTTTGGCACAAGACTGCAGGATTGCCTGCTGGCGGCCGAGGAACTCGGCGCGGCCGGATTGTCGACAACGGTTGCGGACGCCCGTTTCGCCAAGCCGCTCGACGAGGATTTGATCCGCCGTCTTGCCCGCTCGCACGAAGTGCTGGTGACGGTGGAAGAGGGCGCTGTCGGCGGTTTCGCCAGCCACGTGCTGCAGTTCCTCGCCCATGAAGGCTTGCTGGAAAGCGGTCTGAAAGTTCGGCCGCTGGTGCTGCCAGACGAGTTCACCGACCACGCCAAGCCGGAAAAAATGTATGCCGATGCCGGGCTCGACGCGGCCGGCATCGTGCGCACCGTGTTCGTCGCGCTCGGCCATTCCGCGCGCGCGCAGCGCGCCTGAATCAAACCTCACGCAGCTGAAGCAGTTGCCTGTGCAAGCTTAACACTTTGTTAACGCTTCTCTTTGGCGTTTCGCTTACCGTCTCTTTTGGCCGTTTTTCAACGCCGCCCTGCTAGAACTGCCTCTAGGCAGGGAGTTAAAAACAATGCGAACGCTTCTGTGCGGCGCGGCCCTTTTGGCCGTCATCGCCGCGCCGGCCATGGCCGAGACGCGCTATGACCGCAAGCTCGAACAGGCGGTGGCAGGCATCGTCGCCCGCAAGATGGGCGATATCAGGGGCGCTTTTTCCTACAAGCAGGTGCCGCAGCTTGTCGTCGTGCCGGACGCACCAGTCGTTGCTGTCGAGCGCCCGCGCAAGCAGGCTTCAGATGACGGAAGCGACGGCCTGATGCCGGCCGTTGAACGGCAGGTCTCACGGACGATCTTCTAAAACCACATATCGCGCACGCAGCGCCCATCGCGCGGCAGGTCGTCATAAGTGTCCAGCCCGTCGAAATGGTCGATCGGCAGGTCGGCGACCGCCTCAGGCGGTGCCAGCCTGACATTGACGGCGATACGCGTGCGGCTGCTGTCGCTGCGGCGCAAACCGCGCCAGGCAAGCACACAGGCACATGTCGGGCAAAACAGGATTTCCAGCGACGGCGTCTCCTTGCCGGCGCGGGTGTAGGACTGCACAGGCCCCGCAAGCCGGATACGCTCGTCGACAAAGTCATAGGCCCAGAGCGTGCCATAGCGGCGGCAAAGCGTGCAATTGCAGGCCGTGATCGGGCCGGGATCGCCTTCCAGCGTCCAGTGGGCGGCGCCGCAATGGCAGGTTCCCGTCAGCATTCGTCTTCCTCCGCATTGCCTGAGCCTCTACATCTTGCCGGACTGGCTGCGCTATTCAACCGGGCGGACTGGCTTGCGGCCCGGGTCTCGACGTCCTCCCATGCCAATGTCCTTGCCTTCGCGGCCGGCTTTCGCCATGAAGGCCGATGAACTCCCCTCTGCCAGCCAGCACACGCCAGCGGCTCGACGAATTGCTCGTCCAGCGCGGCCTGTTTGCGAGCCGCTCGCGCGCCCGCGACGCGGTCGAGCGCGGCACCGTGATGGTCGACGGCGTGGTCGCCCGCAAGCCCGGCCAGACGGTTCTGCCGCGCTGTCTCATCGTCATCGACGACCCGGCGCAGGGTTATGTCTCACGCGCGGCGCTGAAGCTGATCGCCGGGCTCGACCATTTCAGTCTCGATCCCGCGGGCAGTGAAGCTCTCGATATCGGCGCCTCGACAGGCGGCTTCACCCAGGTGCTGCTCGAACGCGGCGCGGCCCATGTCACGGCCATCGATGTCGGCCACGGCCAGATGCATCCCGACATTGCGGGCGACCCGCGCGTGACGGTTATCGAGGGCCTCAACGCTCGCGAGCTCGCGGCTGCCGATCTCGGCGGCCGTATCCCCGATTTCATCGTCTCCGATGTAAGCTTCATCTCGTTGAAACTGGCGATGCCACCGGCGTTGGCATTGGCACGGGACGGCGCTCGTGCGGTGTTTCTGGTCAAGCCGCAATTCGAGGCCGGCCGCGAGGCGATCGGCAAGGGCGGTCTTTTGAAAGACCCTTATGACGCCGCCCGTGTGGCCGGCTTGCTGCAGGAATGGCTCGAAGGCGTCCCTGGCTGGCGTACATTGGGCTTGCACATGTCGCCGATCGAAGGCGGCGACGGCAACCGCGAATTCCTGCTTGCCGGGATCAAGGATGCCGGGACCAAGGATGCCGGGACCAAGGACCGATGAGCACGGGCTTCACCATCAAGAGACTGGGTTCGCAGGGCGACGGCGTCGCCGAGACGGAAACCGGCGAGCTGTTCATTCCCTTCACCCTGCCCGGCGAGACCGTCACCGCCGCGCGCGAGAGGGATCGCGCCATGCTGATGGCGGTATTGGAGACGTCGCCGCTGCGTATCGATCCGGCCTGCCGGCATTTCACCGAATGCGGCGGCTGCGCCGTCCAGCATCTGCAAGCCGACGCTTACCAGCAATGGAAACGCGACAAGGTCGTGCACGCCTTGAAAGGCATTGCCGGCGACATCGGCGCCCTGGTGCCGTGTGCGCCACACACACGCCGCCGCGTCGTGCTTGCCGCCAGGCGCGCCGACACAGGCATGCTGCTTGGCTTCCATCGCCATCTGTCGCCGGAAATCATCCCCATCGAGGAATGTCCGATCTCGCTGCCGGAGATCGTTGCCGCGCTCGATCGCTTGAGGTCGGTCGCCGACCTGGTTTGCGCCACCACCAAATCGTTCCGGATGGCGGTCACTGTGACGGGCTCGGGGCTTGACGTCGCTGTCTATGAGTCGGGCAAGCTGGGCGAGAACCAGCGCCGGGTCGCCTCCAACTTCATCATGGCCAATGGCTTTGCCCGGCTTTCGATCGACGACGAGATTGTCATCGAGCCGAAAAAGCCGGTGGTCATGTTCGGCACCGTCGCTGTCGCCATACCGCCTGGCGCCTTCCTGCAGGCAACGCAAGCCGCCGAACAGACGATGGCCGATCTCGTTGGCGGACATCTGAAGCGTGCCAGGAAAGTCGCGGATCTTTTCGCCGGCTGCGGCAGCTTTGCGCTTCGGCTGGCGGCCAAATCCGAAGTCCACGCGGTCGAAGGCGACGCGGCAGCCCTTTCGGCGCTCGACCGCGGATCGCGCTTCGCCACCGGCCTGAAGCGGGTAACCGGCGAACGCCGCGACCTGTTCCGGCGGCCGCTGACGTTCAAGGAGCTGAATGCTTTCGATGGCGTCGTCTTCGACCCGCCGCGCGCCGGCGCCGAGGACCAGTCGAAGCAGATCGCCCGCTCGGATGTGCCGTTCGTCGCCGCCGTCTCCTGCAATCCGGTGACGCTGGCACGAGACCTGCGCATCCTGATTGACGGCGGCTACATCTTGAAGAGCGTCACGCCCATCGACCAGTTCCTGTGGTCGCCGCATGTCGAGGCCGTGGCGCTGCTGGAGAAGCCGAAACGGCGACGTTAATCCGCCGATTTTCACAAGGCCGTGCTTGAGTTTGCCGCCCCCCGCAAGACGTAGCCGGCTGGCAAACTAGCCTTCGCGAACGCTTTCGTACCCGGCCGCTTGTGCGGCCTTGATGAACTTACGGTCGAAGGACACAAATGCTGAGCAGTGCGAGGACTTGCCCAGATGGAGCGCATCGGCGAAATCCATTCCCGTCTCGGCTAGATCGACCGCGGAAGAGACCATCGCAGCATCCTCTATCTCGACAGTGGGAAGCCCGCCGAACACCCGCAGTGCATTGACGATCGAGGCCTGATCATAACCATAGCCGCTGCGCAGCACCCACTCAGCCTCCAGGATCACCGTGACGGCGACGAAAACGGGCTGACCGTCGATCAGCCGCCGGGCTCGCGGGGACTGCTCGGGATCGTCGTTCGTCAGATACCTGACGACAACGTTGGTATCAATCGCGAGCATGGCGCCGCCGTGCTTCAGCAAGGACGGCCGCGTCCATCTCCTCCAAGGTCTTCGGTCTGCCACTGTGCGGCAGGACACCAAAGACATCTTCTGGTCGTGTCGGGGCAAAGGCAGGCGCCGGTCTCAAAAGTACACCGTCCGGTGTGTCTTCGACCTGCAGGCGCGTGCCCGCGCCCCAGTCCCTCCGTTTGCGGATAGCGCTGGGCAGGATGACTTGTCCCTTGGTCGAGACGGTCGTTATAAGCTTTTCTATTGCACCCATTGCGGTATTACCCTTGTGTAAGACAAAGGTAAGATATCCCTGTGAGGGGAACTATTCAAGCCCGCCGACGTCTCCTCGCTCAAACCCTGGTGCCGCCGACCGTCATCTGGTTCATCCTGAGATGCGGCTGGCCGACGCCGACCGGCACGCCTTGTCCGGCCTTGCCGCACATGCCGATGCCGGTGTCGAGTTTCATGTCGTTGCCGATCATCGACACACGGTGCATGGCGTCCGGTCCGTTGCCGATCAGCATGGCGCCCTTGATCGGCTGCGTCACCTTGCCGTTTTCGATCATGTAGGCCTCGGTGCAGCCGAACACGAACTTGCCTGAGGTGATGTCGACCTGGCCGCCGCCGAAGGATACGGCATAGATGCCGTTCTTGACCGAGGCGATGATCTCATCCGGCTCCATGTCGCCCGCCGTCATATAGGTGTTGGTCATGCGCGGCATCGGCTGGTGCGCATAGCCTTCGCGCCGGCCGTTTCCCGTGGCTTTCATGCCCATCAGCCGGGCGTTCTGGCGGTCCTGCATGTAGCCGACAAGCTTGCCGTCCTCGATCAGCACATTGCGGGCCGAAGGCGTGCCTTCATCGTCGACGGTCAGCGAACCCCGCCGCTCCGGCATGGTGCCGTCATCGACCACGGTAACGCCCTTGGCGGCGACCTGCTGGCCGAGCAGGCCGGCAAAGGCGGAGGTCTTCTTGCGGTTGAAGTCGCCCTCCAGCCCATGGCCGACGGCTTCGTGCAGCATCACGCCTGGCCAGCCGCTGGACAAAACGATGTCGAACGTTCCGGCCGGCGCGGGAATGGCTTCGAGATTGACCAGCGCCTGCCTGAGCGCCTCCCTGGCCGCATGCTTCCAGGCGTCCTCGACCAGGAACTCGCCGAACGCCTTGCGCCCGCCCATGCCATAGGAGCCGCTTTCCTGGCGGTCGCCGTCGCCGACGACGACGGAAACGTTGATGCGGACCAGCGGGCGGATGTCGCGCACGATCTGGCCGTCGGCGCGCACGATCTCGACATGCTGCCAGGACGCCGCGAGCGAGGCCGTCACCTGGCGCACGCGCGGGTCCTCGGCGCGCAGCCATGCGTCGATTTCCTGCAACAGCTTGGCCTTGACCTCGAAGGAAGGCGAGGGGATAGGGTTCTCCTCGCCATAGAGATGGCGGTTGGTGCGCGCGGGTGCCGCGGCAAGCGTGCCGGAATAGCCGCCCTTGACGGTCGAGACCGCGTCGGCGGCGCGCAGCAGCGACGCCTCCGAAAGATCGCTGGAATGGGCGTAGCCGCTGGCCTCGCCGGCCACGGCGCGCAGGCCAAAGCCCTGGTCGGTGTTGAAATTGGCGGTCTTCAGCCTGCCATTGTCGAACATCAGCGCTTCGCTCTCGCTGTATTCGAGGAAGAGTTCGCCGTCATCGGCGCCGTTCAGTGTGTCGGCGACGATCCGCTTGATGCGATCATCTGAAATGTCGAATTGGCCGGTCAGGCTGTTCATGGCAGGTCCGCTCACAGGAGGAATGGTGTTGCCACGATGTAGGCGCGAAGACGCGCCTGCACAATCCGCAATGACGATCCGCAGCCGGACAGTGGAGCGCTAATGCATGTCGCCCAGAAGTGTGCCGCGGTTCTGGGATAACGACATGCATCAAACAAAGACCTAAAGCGCGTCGTATGAATCCGTTTCAGCGCGACGCGCTTTAGGGCCCTACTTCTCGTCCACGAACGCTTTGATGTCGCTGGTCATGGAATCCCAGTTCGAGAACTGCTCTTCGAGGTAGGAGCGGGTAACCCCGCCCCTGAACATGACATCCATCTTGAAGTTCGACCCGTCACCAGAAAAGGCCTTCACCCAGCGGTATTTCTTGTTCCATTCATTGGCCTGGTCGGCCGTGAAGGGGTCGGTATAGCCCGAGGAGAACTGGATCGACTTGCACTTCTCATGGTTTTCGCAGCCATAGAAGTAGATGACATATTTCATGCCCTGAAGCCGGCCGGAGACCATCGGATCGCCGCCGTCGTCCTTGTCCATCTTGGCCGAACCATAGCCTTTCGCAAGCTCGAAAATGACGGCCGGATCGGGCGCCGTGATGATTTCGGTATCCTCGGCAAAGGCGACTGAAACGGCGCCGGTCAGGATCAGACCGGTCGACAAAAGCAAAGAACAAGCAATGATGACCCCCACAGCCAAAAATCAAACCCGTGGGAATTGTGCGTCAGGAAAGACGGTTTCGCAAGCATCAAGCTCAGGGCAGGGCGGCAAAACCGTCGGCGAAGCCCTTGAGGTCGACAGGGATGCCGATGCCTTCTTCCGGCGTCTGGAAGACGATGAAGGTGGCCGACGTCCCGGTCTTCAGCGTGTCGAGCAGCGGCTTTTCGAGAATGACCTCGGCATAGCAGCCGTCCTGGAAGCAGCGCACGAAATAGGCGCGGCCGATATCCTTGCCGTCGACATTGAGGCCCAGGCCATTGGGCAGCAAAACGCCGAGCGGGGCCAGCACGCGCAGGATCTCGGCCTTGTTGTCGGCGGTGCGCAGGACGACGACGGACAGTCCCATTTCCGGGCGATCCTCGGCAACGACGTTCTGCATCATCACGCATTGTTCCGAGGTGGCGCCGGCCGGCGTGTCGCAGATGATCGACCACGCGCCATGCGTTGACTTGACCGTGCCGCTGGGCTGCGCTGCATTGGCGACGCCGGTTGCGGACGAGCCGATACCGATCAGGACGGCGAGAAAAACGACCTTCGCCCCGCTTCTCGAAAGCCAAGCGCTTTTCGAATGCCAGGCGCTCTTCGAATGCCAGGCGTTTCTCGAAAGCCAAGAGGTCATGACGGCTCCATTGCGAATCACGGCACTTTAAGCCGCGCCAAGGCCAAGTAAAGGATAGGGCGACCGCCGGTCAGCCCCGGCAGGCGCAATAATGCGCTTTTCCCTAGCAAATTCGCCCGAATTGCGACCGTCGGGCGCATTACGGACACAAGCCCGCATAGCCTGTCTGTCGACGACCCGCGCGGGCCACGAGGCCGTCGAAACAGCGCGGCAGCACTTGCGCGCAAAAATGCCGCACGGTTTCGCCCGCTCCTTTCTTGCGGAGGGAAATAGAGTATGGTTTGAACCACCCTTGGGACTGTCCGGGATTCCCATCCCGGCATTGTTCGATATTCTTGCGTCGCGATCGCATCGCGAGGAACCGGGAGATGAAGAGGGCGATGAGAAAATTCCCAGCAAGCGCCAAATTGATGGCAACGGCAGGCGCCGCCGCCGCATTTTTCGCCGGTGCCTCCGCCCATGCGGCCCAGCCGCAGCCGTGGGAGATGACTTTTCAGCCGCCGGCGACAGACATGATGCGGCAGATCGAGTGGTTCGGGAACTACACGATGTGGTTCGTCGTCCCGATCACTGCTTTGGTTCTGGCGCTTCTCGCCTGGTGCATCTTCAGGTTCCGCGCCAGCAAAAACCCGGTTCCATCCAAGACCAGCCACAACACGCTGATCGAGATCATCTGGACAGTCGGGCCGGTCGTCGTCCTGCTGTTCATCGCCATTCCCTCGTTCCAGTTGCTGACGGCGCAGTACACGCCGCCGGAAGAGGCCAAGCTGACCGTCAAGGTAACGGGCAATCAGTGGAACTGGGACTATGAGTACCAGACCGAGAACACGCTCTCCTTCAACTCGGCCATCCTGCAGGACGCCGACCGCGCCGCGATCGGCAAGGAAGACCGCAAGGTCTATCCGCGCCTGCTGGCGGTCGACAACGAGCTGGTCGTGCCGGTCAACACCATGACGCGCGTCCTGGTTACCGCAGCCGACGTGATCCATTCCTTTGCCGTTCCGGCCTTCGGCATCAAGATGGACGCGGTTCCCGGCCGCACCAACGAGACGTGGTTCAAGGCGGAAAAGGAAGGCATCTATTACGGCCAATGCTCGCAGCTCTGCGGCAAGGACCATGCCTTCATGCCGATCGCCGTCCGCGTCGTATCCGACGCGCAGTACAAGACCTGGCTGGCAGCAGCCAAGACCGACCTCCCCGGCGCCAACAAGGCGCTGATGGCCGAGGTCGACGGTACCAACAAGGTAGCGGCCGCCGGCAATTGATGCCGCGGGTTTAGCAAGAATTAGGGAACGGAGCCGACCATGGCAGAAGCTGCAGCTCACGACGACCACGATCACAAGCCCTATCATGGCTGGGTCCGGTGGGTGTACTCCACCAACCACAAGGACATCGGCACGCTCTACCTGATCTTCGCGATCTTCGCGGGCATCGTTGGCGGCGCGCTTTCGGTCGTCATCCGCATGGAGCTGCAGGAGCCGGGCATCCAGATCTTCACCGGTCTGGCGCAGATGGTCTATGGCATGAACGGCGATGCCGCCATCGACGGCGGCAAGAGCATGTACAACGCCTTCGGCACCGCGCACGCGCTGATCATGATCTTCTTCATGGTCATGCCGGCGCTGATCGGCGGCTTCGCCAACTGGATGGTGCCGATCATGATCGGCGCGCCTGACATGGCCTTCCCGCGCATGAACAACATCTCGTTCTGGCTGCTGCCGCCGGCCTTCCTGCTGCTCATCGCTTCGGCTTTCATGCCGAGCGCGCCCGGCGCCTATGGCGTTGGCGGCGGCTGGACGCTCTATCCGCCGCTGTCGACCTCCGGCCAGCCCGGGCCGGCCATGGATCTGGCGATCCTGTCGATCCACATTGCCGGCGCGTCCTCGATCCTCGGCGCCATCAACTTCATCACCACCATTTTCAACATGCGCGCGCCGGGCATGACGCTGCACAAAATGCCGCTATTTGCCTGGTCGGTTCTGATCACCGCCTTCCTGCTGCTCTTGTCGCTTCCGGTTCTGGCCGGTGGCATCACCATGCTGCTTACCGACCGCAATTTCGGCACCACCTTCTTCGCCCCGGATGGCGGCGGCGATCCGATCCTGTTCCAGCATCTGTTCTGGTTCTTTGGTCACCCCGAAGTGTACATCCTGATCCTGCCGGGCTTCGGCATCATCAGCCACATCGTCTCGACCTTCTCGAAGAAGCCGGTGTTCGGCTATCTCGGCATGGCCTACGCCATGGTCGCGATCGGCGCCGTCGGCTTCATCGTCTGGGCGCACCACATGTACACGACCGGCCTGTCGCTCGACACGCAGCGCTACTTCGTCTTCGCCACCATGGTCATCGCCGTACCGACAGGCGTGAAGATCTTCTCCTGGATCGCGACGATGTGGGGCGGCTCGATCTCGTTCAAGACGCCGATGCTGTGGGCGCTGGGCTTCATCTTCCTGTTCACGGTCGGCGGTGTCACCGGCGTCCAGCTCGCCAATGCGGGCCTCGACCGCTCGCTGCATGACACCTATTTCGTCATTGCCCACTTCCACTATGTGCTGTCGCTGGGCGCGGTCTTCGCCATCTTCGCCGGCTGGTACTACTGGTTCCCCAAGATGACCGGCTACATGTACTCGCCGGTGATCGCCAACACCCACTTCTGGGTCACCTTCGTCGGCGTCAATTTGATCTTCTTCCCGCAGCATTTCCTCGGCCTCGCCGGCATGCCGCGCCGCACCATCGATTATCCCGACGCGTTCGCCGGCTGGAACATGGTGTCGTCCTACGGCTCCTATATATCGGCCGTCGGCGTGGTGATCTTCCTTTATGGCGTGTTCGAAGCCTTCCAGAAGAAGCGCGTCGCCGGCGCCAATCCGTGGGGCGAGGGTGCAACGACGCTCGAATGGCAGCTGCCTTCGCCGCCGCCCTTCCACCAGTGGGAACAGCTGCCGAAGATCAAGTAAGGCAGCCCGAATACGAAACCGCCGGCCCGCCGGCGGTTTCGGCCAACGGAATGATTGGACTTATGTACGCATGGCCCTTGTCGACGATCCAATGATTGACGAAGCGGGTTTTCGCATGTCGGAAGCCACGTCGGGCGATTTCTTCGCCCTGCTGAAGCCGCGCGTCATGTCGCTGGTGGTGTTCACGGCCTTTGTCGGCATGGTCGCTGCGCCCGTGACCATCAACCCGCTGCTGGCGGTGATCGCCATCCTGGCCATTGCCATCGGCGCCGGCGCCTCTGGTGCGCTCAACATGTGGTACGACGCCGACATCGATGCTGTGATGAGCCGGACCGCCGGCCGCCCGGTACCCTCCGGCCGCATCCTGCCCGGCGAAGCCCTGAGCTTCGGCCTTGTGCTTTCGGTGCTGTCCGTGATGACGCTGGGCGTGCTGGTCAACTGGCTGTCGGCGGCGCTGCTTGCCTTCACCATCTTCTTCTACGCCGTCGTCTACACGATGTGGCTGAAGCGCTCGACGCCGCAGAACATCGTCATCGGCGGCGCCGCCGGCGCCATCCCGCCGGTCATCGGCTGGGCCGCGGTGACCGGAACGGTGAGCCTGGAAAGCCTCGTCCTGTTCCTGATCATCTTCCTGTGGACGCCGCCGCACTTCTGGGCGCTGGCGCTGTTCAAGTCCGACGACTACGCCAAGGCTGGCATCCCGATGATGCCGAACGTTGCCGGCCAGGCCTCGACCCGCCGCCAGATCTTTGCCTACGCCCTGATCCTGGCGCCGATCGGTGTGCTGCCCTGGGTGCTCGGTTTCACCACCGCCTTCTATGGCGTCGCGTCAGTCGCTCTCGGCGCCGGCTTCGTCTGGTATGCCTGGAAAGTGCTGTGCATGACCGATAGCGACCGGGTCATGAAGCCGGCCAAGGCTCTGTTCGCCTATTCGCTGCTCTACCTCTTCGCCATCTTCGCCATCTATCTTGCCGACTGTGTCGTCGGTCGCGCTTTGGCCATCGGTGGAGCATGACCATGATCGACAAGAAGCTTGAACTGGTCACGCTGACCGAAAGCCAGAAGAAGGCGCGGCGCAACCGTTCGGCGGCGATCGGCGTCGCGCTGGCGATTCTGGTCGTCATCTTCTACGTCGCGACCATCGTGAAATTCGGCCATACCGGATGAGGCCGATGATGACCCGCCAGACCGTGACCGATCCCAGGAAGAAGAACACCAACCGCGTCGTCGCCGCCGTCTGCGTCGCCTTTTTCGGCGGCATGATCGGCATGGCCTACGCCGCGGTGCCGCTCTACAAGATGTTCTGCCAAGCCACCGGCTATGGCGGCACGACGCAGCGCGTCGAAAAGCAATATGCCGGCCGCATCCTCGACCGTGACATCACCGTGCGCTTCGACGCCAACACCAACGGCATTCCGTGGCAGTTCCAGCCGGTCGCCCGTTCGGTCACCATCAAGATCGGCGAGACCACGCAGGCGCATTACAGCGCCACCAACAAGTTCGACCGCGCCGTTACCGGCCGCGCCACCTTCAACGTGCAGCCGGAACTGGCGGGCCCCTACTTCAACAAGGTCGAGTGTTTCTGCTTCACCGACACGACGCTAAAGCCCGGCGAGACGCTGGACATGCCGGTCGTGTTCTATGTGGATCCCGATATCGTCAACGTGCCGGAACTGAAGGACTTGAAGACGATCACCCTGTCCTACACGATGTTCCCGGTCCAAAAGAACAAGCCGGTGGCGTCATCGACGCCGGACAGCAGCAGCAAAGTTTCAGATACCGAAGCAAATCTCGGGGGTTGATATGGCAGACGCGCACGCAAAACCACAACACGACTACCATCTCGTCAACCCGAGCCCGTGGCCCTTCCTGGGGTCGATCGGCGCACTGGTGACTGCAGTCGGCGGCGTCGCCCTGATGCAGTATCTCAAGAACGGCGATTTTCCGATTTTCGGCCACAACATCGCCAATCCATGGCTGTTCTTCATCGGCCTCGTCATCGTCCTCTACACGATGTTTGCCTGGTGGTCGGACACCATCAAGGAAGCGCATGAGGGCCACCACACGCGCGTCGTGTCGCTGCATCTGCGCTACGGCATGATCATGTTCATCGCTTCGGAAGTGATGTTCTTCGTTGCCTGGTTCTGGGCCTATTTCGATGCCAGCCTGTTTCCGAGCGAAGTGCAGAATTACGCCCGCACCGCTTTCACTGGCGGCGTCTGGCCGCCGAAGGGTCTCGAAGTCCTCGATCCCTTCCATCTGCCGCTCTACAACACCATCATCCTGCTTCTGTCGGGCACCACGGTGACATGGGCGCACCATTCGCTCATCCATGGCGACCGCAAGGGCCTGATCAACGGCCTGGTGCTGACCGTCGGCCTCGGCATGCTGTTCACCATGGTGCAGGCCTACGAGTACATGCACGCTCCGTTCGGCTTCAAGGATTCCATCTACGGCGCCACCTTCTTCATGGCGACCGGCTTCCATGGCTTCCACGTCATCATCGGCACCATCTTCCTCCTGGTCTGCCTGATCCGCGCCTGGAAAGGCGACTTCACGCCCAAGCAGCATTTCGGCTTCGAGGCGGCTGCCTGGTACTGGCACTTCGTCGACGTGGTCTGGCTGTTCCTGTTCGCATCGATCTACGTCTGGGGATCGGTCGGGGCGGTGATCGAAGGCCACTGACGGCTTTCACCGAACCGACAAATCAGAAGGGCGGTCGCGGCAACGCGGTCGCCTTTCGTCTTTTCGGCGCCGATCAATGGCCAACGGATTCGGCTGGTCGGGCTGGCTGCTTCAATTGGTCGACTGGACCGATGGCTGCATTGGGGTTACCGACTGCGACATGGACCAAATCTGGACTATGGTGCCGGATGGAACGCTGATCGAAATCGAGCCGTAAAGCATGACTATCCATGAGTGAAGATAGGGCGATCTGGCCACCCATCGAGCCGATCTCGGCCGGCCTGCACGGACGCTGCCCGCGCTGCGGCGAAGGACGGCTGTTTTCCGGCTTCCTCACCGTCGGCAAGCGCTGCAACAATTGCGGCCTCGACTATTCCTACGCCGATGCCGGCGACGGCCCGGCGGTGTTCGTCATCCTGATCATCGGCTTCATCGTCGTCGGGCTGGCGCTGTGGGTGGAGGTGACGCTGAGCCCGCCGCTGTGGCTGCATTTCATCATCTGGATACCGCTGGCCGTGGCGCTGTGCCTGACGGCCTTGAGGCTGATCAAGGGTGTGCTGCTGACGCTTCAATACGCCAACAAGGCGGCCGAAGGCCGCCTGGACCAGGGGCAATGAACGAGGCGCTGACCAAGCCCGCCGACCGCTCGCGGCCGAAGACGGCATTGCTGCTCGGCCTCGGCCTGGTGGTGTTCGTCATCCTGCTCGGGCTTGGCACATGGCAGGTGCAGCGCCTGTACTGGAAGGAAGCCCTTCTGCAGACCATCGACCAGCGCACCCATTCAGCGCCGCGGCCGCTGGCAGACGTCGAGAAGGAATTCGCCGCCACCGGTGATGTCGACTACACGCCGGTCACTGTCAGCGGGACGTTCCTGCACTCCGGCGAGCGGCATTTCTACGCCACATGGGACGGCGACGCCGGCTTCAACGTCTATACCCCGCTGGCCCTCGACGATGGCCGCTATATCCTGATCAACCGCGGCTTCGTTCCCTATGATCTCAAGGATGCCGCCAAGCGCCCGCAAGGGCAGGTGACCGGCAAGGTCACGGTCACCGGCCTGGCGCGCAACCCGCTGCCGGGCAAGCCGTCGATGATGCTGCCCGACAATGACGTGGCCAAGAACATCTTCTACTGGAAGGATCGTGATGTCATGGCGGCGAGTGCCGGCCTGCCGGCCGGCGCCGTGCTGGTCCCGATCTTCATCGACGCCGACAAGACGCCGAACCCGGGCGGGCTGCCGGTCGGTGGCGTCACCATCATCGACCTGCCGAACTCTCATCTGCAATATGCCTTCACCTGGTATGGCCTGGCGGCGGCTCTTGCCGCGGTTCTGATCATCAGGCTGCGCCGTCCGGCAAAGACTGAATGATCCAGAGCATCATCCCGAAAAGTGGGAACCGGTTTTCGGACAAGATCATGCTCCAACAAAGAGTTAGATCAGGTTGACCATTCAACCTGATCTCAACTGCCCTTGACAGGGCAGGGGTGCACACCTCATTTCGCGTCACGATACGATCAACCGATCTGGAATCATGCTGCAGACCGCCACAAAACCACCGCTGACGATCCGGCTCTGCCAGCCGCGCGGCTTTTGCGCCGGTGTCGACCGCGCGATCCAGATCGTCGTGCTGGCGTTGAAGAAATACGGCGCGCCGGTCTATGTCCGCCACGAGATAGTGCACAACCGCTATGTCGTCGAGGGCCTGCAAAGCCTTGGCGCGGTTTTCATCGAGGAACTCTCGGAAATCCCGGCCGAGCACCGCAAGTCGCCGGTTGTCTTCTCGGCCCACGGCGTGCCGAAATCGGTGCCGGCCGACGCCAAGGCACGCGAGCTCTTCTATCTCGACGCCACCTGCCCGCTGGTGTCCAAGGTGCACAAGCAGGCGATGCGCCATCAGCGGCTCGGCCGCCATGTGCTTTTGATCGGCCATGCCGGCCATCCCGAAGTGATCGGCACCATGGGCCAGCTGACGGAAGGCGCCGTCACGCTGATCGAGACCGAAGCCGACGCTGCGACCTTTGCCCCCGCCGACCCGGAAGCCCTCGGCTTCGTCAGCCAGACAACGTTGTCGGTCGAAGACACTGCCGGTATATTGCGGGTGCTGCAGGAGCGCTTCCCGCAACTGCATGCACCGGCCGCCGAATCGATCTGCTACGCCACCACCAACCGCCAGGAAGCGGTCAAGGAAACCGCCGCCGGCGCCGATCTCTATCTGATCGTCGGTGCGCCCAATTCCTCTAATTCGCGCCGTCTTGTCGAAGTGGCGGAGCGCGCCGGCGCCACCATGTCGCTTCTCGTACAGCGCGCCGCCGAAATTCCGTGGAATGACATCACAAATATCTCGACGCTCGGCCTGTCTGCCGGCGCGTCGGCGCCGGAGATCATCGTCGACGAGATCATCGACGCCTTCCGCCAGCGCTTCGAGGTGACCATCGACCTGGCGATCACGGCCACCGAAACGGAGGATTTTCCAGTCATGCGGGTTCTGCGCGATGTCGAACTGACGCGGGCCGACATGGCCTTCGTCAACGGAGCCGCGTGAAGAGCCCATGGCGGTCTACACCGACGTCAATGAGGGCGAACTCGGCGCGTTCCTGAGGGCATATCCAGTCGGCGAACTCTTGTCCTACAAGGGGATCGCCGAAGGCACCGAGAATTCGAACTTTTTGCTGCACACCTCAAGCGGATCCTACATAGTGACGCTTTACGAGAAGCGCGTCGACAAGGCCGACCTGCCGTTCTTCCTCGGCCTGATGGGCCATCTCGCCCGCAAAGGCATTTCCTGTCCGCTGCCGGTGACCGCGCATGACGGCACCGTCATCGGCACGCTGGCCGGCCGTCCCGCGGTCATCATTACCTTCCTCGAAGGCCTGTCGCTGCGGCGGCCGACAGCGGCGCATTGCGCGGAGGTCGGCAAGTCCCTCGCCGCACTGCATTTGGCCGCGCAGGATTTTGCGATGACGCGTAACAACGCACTGGCCATCGAGGGCTGGCGCAAACTCTGGAATGCCTCGCGCGACCGAGCCGACGAGGTCGAGCCGGGACTGGCGGCCGAGGTCGACGCGGATTTCGCCGACTTCGGACGCCATTGGCCGCAAGGCCTGCCGGCAGGCATCATCCATGCCGATCTGTTTCCCGACAATGTCTTCTTCCTCGGCGAGAAACTGTCCGGCCTCATCGACTTCTATTTCGCCTGCAACGACCTCTACGCCTATGACGTCGCCACCTGCCTCAATGCCTGGTGTTTCGAGAAGGATTTCTCCTTCAACCTGACCAAAGGCACGGCGCTGCTGGCCGGCTATCAGAGCGTGCGGCCTTTGAGCGAGGGCGAGAAAGCAGCGCTGCCGATGCTTTCGCGCGGTTCGGCGCTGCGCTTCATGCTGACCCGGCTCTATGACTGGCTGACCGTTCCCGAGGGCGGGCTGGTCATGAAGCGCGATCCGACCGAATATATCCGCCGCATGCGCTTCCACCGCGCGATCAGGTCGCCTTCGGAATACGGACTGACATGACCAAGCAGGTTGAAATCTTCACCGACGGCGCCTGCTCGGGCAATCCCGGTCCCGGCGGCTGGGGCGCCATCCTGCGCTTCAACGGCAAGACCAAGGAATTGTCGGGCGGCGAGGCCGAGACGACCAATAACCGTATGGAGCTGCTGGCCGCCATCTCGGCGCTGAATGCGCTGAAGGAGTCGTGCGCCGTCGAGCTTCACACCGACAGCAAATATGTCATGGACGGTATCTCCAAATGGATCCACGGCTGGAAGAAAAACGGCTGGAAGACCGCCGACAAGAAGCCGGTCAAGAACGGTGAACTGTGGCAGGCGCTGGATGAGGCCAATCGGCGCCACAAGGTGACCTGGAACTGGGTCAAGGGCCATGCCGGCCACACCGAGAACGAACGCGCCGACGAACTCGCAAGGGAAGGTATGGCGCCGTTCAAGAGGGGCTCAGCCAAACCTGCGGCGCCGAAAGTGGCGCTGAAGCCGGCGGCATCCGAGAAACAGCCGGCGCCACGGGCACGGCGCTCGACCCAAAGCTATTGAGCTCAAGCTATCGGCAAGGGGATCTCACTCATGCCGATCGTATACTACATCACCCATCCCCAGGTTCAGATCGATGCCAACGTTGCGCAAGGCGATCGAAACCGCCGAGATCCTTGGCAAACACCTCGGCCTCGCGGTCGAGGTGAAGGAGCGCATGCATGAGAACGATCGGTCGGCAACCGGCTTCCTGCCGCCGCCGGAGTTCGAGGCGGTCGCCGACCAGTTCTTCGCCAACCCGCACAAAAGCATCCGCGGCTGGGAGCGGGCCATCAATGCCCAGCAACGCATTGTCAGCGAGGTCGAAACGGTGCTGGGTGCTGCCGATGGCGGCGACATTGCCTTCGTCGGCCATGGCGGCGTCGGAACGCTCTTGCTGCTCTCGCTCAGCGGCCGCGCAATCAGCCGCGCGGCGGATCAGCCGGCCGGCGGCGGCAACTACTTCGCCTATGATGTCGGCACGCGCCGCGTCGTCCACGGATGGCGGTCGATAGACAGTCTGGCGCCGCGCTAAAGCGGATGTCAGGATATCATCGATACCGTAGCCGCGATGAAGCCGCGCGCGACCAACGGATAGAACCCGTCCTCAGCGGATCAGCAGGGCCGTGCCGTAGAGGCCGAGCGCGAACACCGTGTGCGAGATCACGTTGAAGGCGCGGATCTGTATCGCGTTGGGGCGCTTTGAGGCAGCCCAGCCGGCGCCCATGCCGGGCGCCAGCAGGAACCAGCCGGCGCCGATGGTGACCATGCCGAGGATGAAGGCCGGCAGGAAGGTCGGCGCGTCCAGCCATGCCGTGCCCGCCAGCGCCACCAGGATGAAGCCGTAGACGATGCCGGTGACATAGTGGAAAGCCCAGCCCAGCGCCTGCTCATGCGCATAGGGCGCGGCTTGTGCGATGTCGTCGTGGAAAACCTTGCCTTCCCTGAGGTGCCAGACCCAGCGGCCGGGCGGCCCCCAGTTCGGCCGCGGCTGACTGAGCCCCAGATGCAGGAACATCGCCCAGAGATCCATCAGCACCGTGGCGCCGATGCCAATCGCAATGCTGCGCCAGATGATGTCAAACATCGTCGATGTCCCCCAAAGCAGGCAATCCGGCTGGAAGCGCGTGGTCGTCAGGCCATCGCGTTCATGAGCCGAGGCGGCCGCCGCGGTTTAGAGCTGGCTCAGAATGTGAGCGGCACCCGACGTGTCGACTCCTGGCTTGGTCTCGACATTGAGCGCCGTGACCTTGCCGTTGTCGACGATCATCGAGAAGCGCTTCGAGCGCAATCCCATGCCGCCGCTGGAATAGTCGGAGTCGAGGCCGATCGACCTGGCGAAGTCGCCATTGCCGTCGGCGAGATAGAGGATCTTGCCTTGACCGCCGGTGAAATTGGCCCAGGCGCCCATGACATGGACATCGTTGACGGAGACGACGGCGATGGTGTCGACGCCGCGGGCCAGGATGGCATCGTGGTTCTCGAGATAGCCCGGCAGATGATTGTTGCTGCAGGTCGGCGTGAAGGCGCCTGGAACGCCGAACAGCACGACCTTCTTGCCCGCGAAAATCTCGGCCGAGGTGATCACCTTGGCGCCGTCGGCGGTCATTTCCTTGAAGGTCGCATCGGGCAGTTTGTCGCCAACGGCAATCGTCATGATGGTCCTCGTGTGAAAAGCAGGGAAGGTTTCTTGCGATAGCGAAATCGGGCATCTCCCGCAACCGCCGACAAGGCCTGGATCAAGGGAAAGCCCTGATCGGGTTCGGTATCAGGGGAACGGCAGAACGCCCTCGACCGCGCCTTCGGCACTTGTCAGGGTGTAATACAACCCGCCATCGGTCGGTGTCGTCGACGGCCGGTCGAGGA
This sequence comes from Mesorhizobium sp. M0626, assembly GCF_040320665.1. NCBI lineage: Bacteria > Pseudomonadati > Pseudomonadota > Alphaproteobacteria > Hyphomicrobiales > Phyllobacteriaceae > Mesorhizobium > Mesorhizobium sp. M0626. Next base: position 144,676 of record NZ_JAMYQD010000011.1, read on the forward strand.
TCGGAATGGTAAACACCAGCCGGCCGTCCTTTTCGTTGCGTGCAGGCGCCCCGAACATATAGTCGCGTCCCCCGGCGACGAATAAATCCGCCGCCTCCGGATCTCCGGGAAAAGTCGCCTCGACCATCAGCGTCTCATGGTCGCCCGGCAGCACCTTGATCCCGAAATCGGGCTTGGCAGGCGCGGGCAAAGTGGCGAGTGCAGCCTTCACCAGCGCCGCATCCTCGGCATTGTCGGGATCGGCGCCGGGATCGACGCTCAGCCGCGTCTGCACCGGAATACAGATCGTCTCGCAGATGCCAAGAAAGATGTCGGCATCGATGACGGCCGCATCCCCAGGCGACGACAAAGTGAATGTCACCGGCAGCGAGACCGGATGGTTGTAGCCGGCCCATTTGCCGTAGCCGTCGTCATGGCGCTGCGGCGGCGGGAAGGAAAACGCCGCATCGGTGATGTTGGTGCTGGCCGAAACGTCGATCTGCGGCGGCACGCCGGCGTCGCCCGGATCGCGCCAATAAGTTTTCCAGCCGGGCTTGAGCGCGATGTCGAGCACGCCCTGTATGCGGCCGGCCTCGTCGGCCTTGCCTGTTGTCACCAGCCGCACCTTGCCGCCTTCGCTGTTGTACCAGTCGGAAGACGAGGCGGCGGCGGGAAGGGCTACTCCGCATCCGATGGCGGCGCCGAGCAGCAGGATTTTCAAGCTTTGCATGGCGTTGATTTGATCGTCAGTTCATGGCCGCGCAATGTTTTCATGGCGCTCTGCGTATCATATTTGCGTGACCTTCGGGCAAGGAACAGTTGGCTTCAAGCAATCGGCCGAGTGAAGTTCGCAGTCAAGATTCCGTTGTTCCAACCGTTGGGCTTTGGCCGGATCGCACGCGGCGCATCTTTTCGGCGTCCCGGAAACGCGTTACGCTCCAGTCCATGGACTTGTTGCGCCACAAAAAGACGGCCGGTGGACGCGGCTTTCTTGACGACCAGTTCCTGATTGCCATGCCCGGCATGAAGGACGATCGCTTCACGCGCTCGGTCATCTACATCTGCGCGCACAGCGATGAAGGCGCCATGGGCCTGATCATCAACCAGACGCAACAGATGCTGTTTCCCGATCTTCTGGTGCAGCTCGGCATCATGAACGAGCAGGAGGCGATCAGGCTGCCGGCGCAGGCTCGCGACTTCGTCGTGCGCAATGGCGGCCCCGTCGACCGTAGCCGCGGCTTCGTCCTGCACTCGGGCGACTACCGGGTGGAATCCTCGCTCACCGTCTCCGACGATATCTGCCTGACCGCGACGGTCGACATATTGCGCGCCATCTCGTCCGGCCGCGGCCCGCGGCGCGCATTGATGGCGCTCGGCTATTCCGGCTGGGGCGCCGGCCAGCTGGAAACCGAGATCGCCGAGAATGGCTGGCTGACCTGTCCGGCCACGCCGGAGCTGCTGTTCGACGCCGACATCGAGCGGAAGTACGACCGCATCCTGGCATCGATCGGGATTGATCTGGCGCATCTGAGCCTGGCCGCGGGGCACGCCTGAGGCCTCGCATTCGCCGACGTTCCGCCGAACCTTCGCGACTAGCCGAAGCCGCCCGCCACTTTCGTCATCCTAGGGTCTGCGCCGCGTCGCTGCGCTCCTTGCTTCGCCCTAGGATGACGAAGGCGCGGTCGCTTCAGCTAATTTTCGGGGTTCATTCCAATGTAACCACGCGCCTGCACGACGCATGCCTCACCCGTCACGCCTGCGTCATCGGGTACTGCTCTTTCAACGCCTTCAGCACCTGGTCGCCTGGCATCGGCGCGCCGAACATGAAGCTTTGCACATATTCGCAGCCCATCTGGCGCAATTCCAGCGCATCGCTTTCGTCGGAAATGCCCTCGGCCACCACCGACAGGCCGAGTTCATGCGCCATGTTGACCATGGATTTGAGCAGCACCGCCCGCTTCGGCGTCGCGTCGTCGACGAAGCTCTTGTCGATCTTGATGGTGTCGAAGGGGAAGCGGGTCAGATAGGCGAGCGAGGAATAGCCGGTGCCGAAATCGTCCAGCGACAGGCCGATGCCGAGCTGCTTGAGTTTGGTCAGCACATGCGAGGTCTGCTCTGGATTGTCCATGACCAGCGATTCGGTAAGTTCGAGCCGGAAGCAGCGCGGCTTCAGATTGGCGCGGGCGATGACCGAGCGGACATCGCTGACCAGGTCGCGGCGGATCAGCTGGCGGCTGGACAGATTGACCGACACCGACAGCGGGGTGTCGCCGATCTGCTTTTGCCAGCCGGCGAGGTCTTCGGCCGCCTGCTGCATGGCAAACAGCCCAAGCTGCACGATCAGGCCACAGCTTTCGGCGACCGGGATGAAATCGCCCGGCGGGATCATGCCGCGGCGCGGATGGTCCCAACGCAGCAGCGCTTCGAAGCCGGCAATGCTGCCGTCCTCCAGCCGCACGATCGGCTGGTAGGCAAGGGTGAATTCGCGCCGCTCGATGGCGCGGCGCAGATCGGATTCGAATTGCAGCCGGTCGGTGCCGACGGTGCGGAAGGCCGGCCGGAACGGCTCGATCCTGTCGCCGCCGAAGCGCTTGGCCTGGTGCATGGCAAGCTCGGCGTCCTTGACCATGTCTTCTGCCGAAGTCTGCGCCGAGGTCCAGGTGATCAGGCCGATCGAGGCAGTCAGCACGATCTCGCGCTTGGCGAAGGTGATCGGGTTGTTGATGGCGTGCTTGATGGCGTCTGCCACCGCCGCGATGCGGGAGGGTTCCTGTTCGGAGAGCAGCATCAGGGCGAACTGGTCACCGGCAAAGCGCGACAGCGAATCCTTAGGTTTCAACAGCCGGTGCAAGCGGCGCGCAATGGTGAGCAGGATGGTGTCGCCGGCCGAGATGCCAAGCCCGTCATTGACCTGCTTGAAACGGTCGATGTCGATGACGAAGACGGTGGGGCGCACCTTCTCTTCGGTGCGCGCGATCGAGATGATGGCTTCCAGCCGGTTCATCAGAAGTTCGCGGTTGGGCAGGCCGGTCAGATTGTCGTGAACGGCATCGTGCAGCAGCCTTTCCTCGGACTTTTTCTGCTCGGTGACGTCGACCATGGTGCCGACGCAGCGAATCACTTCGCCGTCCGAGCCGATCACCGGCCGCGCCCGAAGCAAGAACCAGTGGTAGTGCCCGTCGGCGCCGCGCAGGCGGAAATTCTGCGAGACCCGGCCGCGCCGATGTTCGAGCACCACGTCGAGGGTGGTGCGGAACGTGTCGCGGTCGTCGGCATGCAGCACCGGCAGCCAGTTGCGGGCCGCACCCCCCAGGCTGTTGGGCGCCAGGCCAAGCTGGATGCTGACGTCGGGCTTGGTGACGACGCGGTCGCGCAGCACGTCCCAGTCCCACACCGTGTCGCCGGAGCCGGCCACGGCCAGCGCCTGGCGCTCGAGATCGGAGAACAGGCCCTGATGCAGCGCGCCGCCGGCAAAGGCATGCTGCATGACGGTGAAGCCGATCAAAAGGATGATCAGGATCAGCCCGCCGCCCAATGCCGGCTGGGCGATGTCGTTGTCGAGCATGCCGGTGATCGCCATCCACGACCCGCACAGCCATAGCAGCACCATCACCCAACTGGGCACCAGCATGATCGCACGGTCGTAACCACGAAAACCCAGCAGGATGATCAGGCCGAGCCCGGTCAGCGCGGTGGCGGCGAAGGACAGCCGGGCAATACCGGCGGCGACGGCCGGATCGATGATGGCCACACCCGCAATCAGCACCAGGCCGAGGATCCAGACCAGCGCGCCATAGCTGAAATGGCCGTGCCACCGGTTGAGGTTGAGATAGGCGAACAGGAACACCACGAAGGTCGCCGCAAGCGCCACCTCGGTTCCCGCTCGCCACATCTGCTCGTTGCCGGGCGATATCTCTATGATCTTGTTTAGAAAGCCGAAATCTACGCAGATATAGGCCAGAACCGCCCAGGCCAGCGCTGCGGTCGCCGGAAACATCGAGGTTCCCTTGACCACGAACAGAATTGTCAGGAACAGCGCCAGAAGGCCGGCAATGCCGATGACGATGCCGCGGAACAGCGTATAGGAATTGACCGAGTCCTTGTAGGCTTCCGGCTCCCATAGGTAGACCTGCGGCAGCTTCGGCGAGGCGAGTTCGGCGATGAAGGTGATCACCGTTCCCGGGTTCAGCGTCACCCGGAACACGTCGGCGTCGGAGCTTGACTGGCGGTCGAGCGCGAAGCCCTCGCTGGGTGTGATCGCGGCGATGCGGGTGGCGCCGAGATCGGGCCAGAAGATGCCGGAATTCACCAGCCGGAAATGCGGCGCCACGATCAGCCGGTCGAGCTGCTGGTCGGTGGTGTTGGCGAGCGCGAACACCGCCCAGTCGCCGCTCGAGCGCGCGTCATTGGCCTCGACCTCGATGCGCCGCACGATGCCGTCGGGACCGGGCGCGGTCGACACCTGGAAGTTTTCGCCCTGATTGACGTAGATCTGGACGGCGCGCGACAGGTCGAGCGCGACATCGTCGCGGGCAATCTTGATCGGTTCGACGGCGAAGGCCGGGAGCGCCGCGCAAAGCGTGACGACAACCGCCAGAACAAAGGCCAACAGCGACCCGTTTCGCAGGAAATTCGTCAAAAATCAGTCCTTCGTTCCAGCGCCCGGCGGATCGTCCGCGATCCGGGCGTAGAGGTAGTGGTCCTGCCAGATGCCGTTGATCCTGAGGTAGGATCGCAGAAGTCCTTCGCGCCGGAATCCGGCTTTTTCAAGCACGCGGATCGACCGGACATTGTCGGGAATACAGGCAGCTTCGATCCGGTGCAACCTCAGCGTATCGAAGGCGAAGCGGCAGACCACCTTGACCGCGTCGGTCATCAGGCCGCGGCCGCCAAACCGCTCCCCGATCCAGTACCCGACATGGCCGCTTTGCGAGACGCCGTGGCGGATATTGCCGAGCGTAATGCCGCCGGCAAGCTTGCCGCTCGCCTTCTCGAAGATGAAGAAGGCGATGGCTGTCCCCTGCGCATAGTCTTCGCGGTAGCGGCCGATGCGCAGCCGCCAGGCGGTGCGGTCGAGTTCATCGGGCGTCCAGCGCGGCTCCCACGGTTCGAGGAAGGCACGGCTTTCGCCGCGCACCGCTGACCATTCGCGATAGTCGTTGGTGTAGGGCACGCGCAGCATGACCCGGTCGCCTTTCAGTGCCGGCAGGTCACGGCGAAAGAAAGGGAGCGCGAACACCGGCGCTTGAAGGCTTAGACGGCGAGCTTGCGGGCCGTGGTGTGCGTGCCCGCAAGCGAATCGAGAATCGCCTCATAGGGCGCGAGCGTACCCACCGGTCCAACCGCGGTCAGCGTCGGCTTGGTCGAAAACAGCCGGGACGAAAGGTCGGTCAGCCGCTCGACGGTCAGCGCCGACAGCCGTTCCATCAACTCCTCCTTGGCGATCGGCCGACCGAACAGAAGCAGCTGCCTGGCGATCTGCGAGGCGCGGCTGGCCGGGCTTTCAGCCGACATGATCAGGCCGGCGCGATATTGCGCGCGGGCGCGGTCGAGCTCTTCCTGAAGGATATTCTCGCCGGCCTTCTGCAGCTCGTCGATAATGACCGGCACCAGTTCGGCAATGTCGCTCTGCCCGGTCGCGGCATGAACGCCGAAGATGCCGGTATCGGAAAAACCCCAGTGGAAGGCATAGACCGAATAGCACAGGCCACGCTTTTCGCGGACCTCCTGGAACAGCCGGGACGACATGCCGCCGCCGAGGATCATCGACAGCACCTGCGAAGCGTAGAAATCCCGCACATGATAGGCTCGGCCTTCGAAGCCGAGCACGATCTGCGCGTCCATCAGGTCGCGATCCTCGCGGAAATCGCCGCCGACATACTGCGCATATTGCGGCATCGTGCTGTCGGACTTGCTGCGGAAACCGCCGAGCTGCTTTTCGACCTCGCGCACGAAATTGTCGTGCTTAATGTCGCCTGCCGCCACGATCACCATCTTCTCGGCGCCATACTGGCGCTCTATGAAATCATGCAGCTGTTTGGAGGTGAAGGATTTGACGGTTTCCGGCGTGCCGAGGATCGAGCGGCCGATCGTCTGGTGGCGGAAGGCGGTCTCGGTGAAACGGTCGAAGACGATGTCGTCGGGCGTGTCGTGCGCGGCGCCGATCTCCTGCAGGATCACATGCTGCTCGCGCTCCAGTTCCTCTGGGTCGAATTCGGACTCCTGCAGGATATCGGCAAGGATATCCACCGCCAGCGGCACATCGTCGGACAGCACCCTGGCGTAATAGGACGTCGTCTCGACTGATGTGGCGGCATTGATCTCGCCGCCGACATCCTCGATTTCCGAGGCGATCTCGAAGGCCGTCCGCCTTTTTGTACCCTTGAAGGCCATATGCTCGAGCAGATGGGCCATTCCGTGCTCGTCGTCACGCTCATTGCGGGCGCCGGACTTGACCCAGGCGCCAAGGGCAACGGATTCGAGGCTTGGAAGGGTTTCGGTGGCGACTGTCAGGCCGTTCGACAGACGGCTTACCTCAACACCCATATGGCAAGTACTCCCTAACGCGCTGCCCTTGAGTGGCGGCTCACGTAATCTTCCACCATTTTCAGGTCGGATGGAAGTACCGTGTACTTTTCGTCGGCTGACATCAAGGACCCCAGCCATGCGGGCAGGGCCGGCGACACGCCGCAGGCGGCTTCGACCGCGGCCGGGAACTTGGCCGGGTGCGCCGTGCCCAGCACCACCATCGGCACTGCACCGTCAGCCTTGCCGGCGGCGACATGCACGGCCGCGGCCGTGTGCGGATCGAGCAGATAATTGCTGGATTCGAGCGTTGAACGGATGGTGGCGGCAACCTCGTCCATATCAGCGCGTCCGGCGTCGAATTCGGACCGCATCCGGTCGATTTCTGCGGTTTCGATGGTGAAGGCGCCGGATTGCTTGAGGCCGGCCATGTAACGCCGCACCGTCTCTGCGTTACGGTCGCAGGCCTCGAACAGCAGTCGCTCGAAGTTCGACGATACCTGGATGTCCATCGATGGCGACGTCGTCGCAAACACACCCTTGGTGCGGTATTCACCGGTCGCGAAAGTGCGCGCCAATATGTCGTTGTCGTTGGTGGCGACGATCAGCCGCTCGATCGGCAGGCCCATCTTCTTGGCGGCGTAACCGGCGAAAATATCGCCGAAATTGCCGGTCGGCACGGTAAAGGAGACCGGCCTGTCCGGCGCGCCGAGCGAAAGCGCCGAGGAAAAATAATAGACGATCTGGGCCATGATGCGGGCCCAGTTGATCGAATTGACGCCCGACAGCGACACGCGATCACGAAAACCATGATCGTTGAACATATCCTTCAGCAGGCCCTGGCAATCGTCGAAATTGCCTTCGATGGCCAGCGCCTGGACGTTGGTGGCCGTCGATGTCGTCATCTGCCGCTGCTGCACCGGCGAGACGCGGCCATGCGGAAACATCACGAAAATGTCAGTTCGGTCGCGGCCGGCGAAGGCATCGATGGCGGCGCCGCCGGTGTCACCCGAGGTCGCGCCGACGATGGTTGCGCGCTGGCCGCGCTCAGTCAGTACATGGTCCATCAGCCGGGCAAGCAGCTGCATGGCAACGTCCTTGAAGGCCAGCGTCGGACCGTGGAAGAGTTCAAGGATGAACGTGTTGGCGCCGGTCTGCACCAGCGGGCAGACGGCCTGGTGGCGGAAGGTGGCATAGGCTTCTCGCACCAGGCGCTCGAAGACGGGTGCGGCGATCTCGCCGCCGAGGAACGGCGTCAGCACGCGGATGGCGAGGTCCGCATAGGGCAGGCCGCGCATGGCGCGGATCTCGGCTGCCGAAAACTGCGGCCATGTCTGCGGCACATAAAGCCCGCCGTCGCGGGCCAGCCCCGCCAGCACCGCGTCGGCAAATCCAAGCACGGGTGCATCCCCGCGGGTACTCACATAGCGCATCGTCAAGGTCCATTGCTGCCGCCGGTTCATCCACGGCAATTGGTTAATTTTCCGAGCCGGCTCAGTCGCATTTTTGCCGTGGCGTTGCTATACGTCACCAACTTTGCGAGAGGGAAGTGCAGTTTCATGGCGTTTCACAAGTTCAACCGTCGCTTTGTCGCGGGTCTGGCGCTCACCGGCTTTATGCTTGCCGCCGCCGGTTGCCAATCGAGCGACAATGGCATCCTCAATCTCGGTTTCGGCAAGAAGACCGACCCGAATGCGCCAATACCGCCGCAGGATCCCAAGGTTCTCGCCAGCCAGTTGCAGGCCTACTGCCCGAAAGTGACGGTGCGCGATGGCACCGCCTACTTCAATACCTACGCCAAGGGCGCGCCGCAGCCGAGAAAGAAAAAGGCTGATGCGGCACAGGATGCCGAGGCCGCTGCCGCCGCGCAGACGGCGCCTGACGGCTCCATCGTCGATCCGAACAAGGATCCGGCCAAGATCATCTACCAGGCCTCGATCAGCGATGTGAGCCGCGATTGCAGCCGTGCCAACGGCCAGTTGACGATGAAGGTTGGCGTTGCCGGCAAGATCGTGCCGGGACCGCTGTTCGCCCCCGGCACCATCACCATGCCGATCCGCATTGCCGTCATGCACGGCCCCGACGTGCTTTATTCGCAAATTCACCCCTATCAGATCCAGGTCAGCGATCCCTCGACCGCCACCCAATTCGTGTTCACCGATCCCAACGTCGTCGTGCCCGAACCCTCCGCCCGGGATTACACTGTCTATGCCGGCTATGACGACACCGCGCCGGCGGCGGCGGACAAGAAGTCCGGCAAGAAAAAGAAGCGCGCTCCCGCGACGAACTAAGCGCCTGGGCACCGTCGCTGCTGCGACGGTGCCGGTCAACTCTTTGAAAGATCCAAACGATCCGATCGTAATCCTGCAGGCGTGCGCCTGCGGCAGGTCGCGTCTGCGCTTTAATCTCGATCCATTCCGCCAGCGCACTTGACTCATCCATATCCCGGCGGTTATACGTCAATCAATAGCTCGCAGGTTATTGATCCCGATGCCGGACGCCCACGATACTTTGTTCAGAACGCTTGCCGACCCGACCCGGCGGGCCATCTTCGAGCGCTTGTGCCGCCAAGGTGAGCAGACCGTGGGGGCGCTGACGGCGCAGTCCGGGGTCTCGCAACCGGCGGTGTCGAAGCATCTCGGCGTCCTGAAGCTGGCCGGCCTGGTGCGTGACCGCCACGCCGGACGCCAGACCCACTACAGCGCGCAGCCCGAGGCACTTGGTCCGCTGACCAACTGGACAGTTCAAATGACAGGATTCTGGGAGAGCCGCTTCGATGATCTCGAGAACCTGCTGAAAAGGATGGACCAGTGAGCAATCCCGAGCTGCGCACCGTCGTCGTCGAACGTGAAATATCCTGGCCGGCGGAGAAGATCTGGCGCGCGTTGACGCAGCCGCATCTGATGGAGGATTGGCTCATGAAGAACGATTTCAAGCCTGTCGTCGGCCACAGCTTCAATCTTCGCGGCGACTGGGGCGGCGTGCTCGACTGCGAGGTGCTGGCCATCGAGCAAAACAGGACGCTGTCCTACAGCTGGGATTTTGCGCATGAGGATGCCGCCTACAATCTGAAGAGCGTGGTGACGTTCACGCTCACACCCACGAGCTCGGGAACCCATCTGCGCGTCGAGCAGTCGGGCTTCCATCCGAGCCAGAAGCAGGCCTATGGCGGCGCCAGGGCCGGGTGGCAGCAATTCCTCACCAAGCTGGAGCAGGTCCTGGCGAAGCCGGATTGAAGCCTGCCGGTACCATGCCCTGATCGCGGGGCACCGAATGCAAAAAGGAGGAAATCGATGAAGATCAAGCTGACCAGCGTCTATGTGGACAACCAGGACAACGCACTGCGCTTCTACACCGACGTGCTGGGCTTTGCTGTGAAGGCCGACTTCAGCAATGGGGCTTTTCGTTGGCTGACCGTCATCTCACCCGATGAGCCCGAGGGAGCCGAGCTACAGCTGGCGCTCAACGACAACCCGGCCGCCAAGGCCTACCAGCAGGCCATCTTCAAACAGGGACAGCCCGCGCTCATGCTGTTCACCGACGACGTCAAGGGTGATTACGAGCGCATCAAGGGACGCGGCGGTGCGTTCGCCATGGCGCCGACAGAAGTGACCGGCTCGACCATCGCCCAGCTCAACGACAGCTGCGGCAATCTCATCCAGATCACCCAACTGGCGCGTTGGTAGGCGCTGGTTTCAAGAGGAAGTTGCAATGAACTTGAGCAAATGGATACGTCAAACCCATCGTTGGCTGTCGATCATCTTCACGCTGACCGTGGCAGCCAATTTCATCACCATGGCGTTCGGGCAACCTCCGGCCTGGGTGGTCTATTCGCCGCTGCTGCCGCTATTCCTGCTGCTGTTCAGCGGCCTCTACATGTTCGTGCTGCCTTACGTCGCGAGATCGCGTGGCGAGCAGGGCGCGCAAGGGTAGGACATGGCCAAGGCGCCGGGAAAATCGAAGGTCGCAAAACCGGCCCCAGACAAGCCGGAAAAGCCGGTCCTGCTTTCGGGCGGCAACCCGCAGATCCCGAAGGCCTATGGGGACGCTCCGGTGCAGGCGTATATTGCTGCATGCCGGGCTGGAAAAGCGATGTCGGGCGCCGGATCGACGCACTTATCGTCAGCTCCGTCCCCGGCGTCTACAAGGCGGTGAAGTGGAACTCACCGTTCTATGGCATCGAGGGCGAGGGTTGGTTCCTCAGCCTGCATTGCTTCACCAGATACGTCAAAGTCGCCTTCTTTCGCGGCACGTCGCTCGATCCTGTGCCTCCCGGCGGTTTCAGGCAAAAGGAAGTGCGCTATCTCGACATCCATGAAGGCGAAGAGATCGACGAAGCCCGCTTCGCCTCCTGGGTGAAGCAGGCCAGCCGATTGCCCGGCGAGAAGATGTGAACGGAGGCAGACCATGAAGACCAGCGTTTCGAACAAGGACGAAGGAGGCGCCTCTGCCTCCGAGCGGATAGATGCCCGAATCCGGGAGCTGGACGATTGGCGGGGCAAGACGTTGGCCAGCCTGCGCAAGACCATCCTCGACGCCGACCCGGAAATCATCGAGGAGTGGAAGTGGATGGGCAGCCCGGTATGGTCACGAGACGGCATGATCGCCGTCGGCAACGCTCACAAGGACAAGGTGAAGCTGACCTTTTCTCACGGCGCCAGCCTGCCGGATCCCGACAGGCTGTTCAACAACGGGCTCAACGGCAAGGTGTGGCGCGCCATCGATGTGTCGGAGGGCGACGTGATCGATGCGGATGCGCTGAAAGCGCTCGTCCGCGCCGCGATTGCCTACAACAGGGCTAAGAAGAAACCGGCCAGGTCAGCCAAAGCCAAGGACTGATCGGTTCAGGCGTCCGACCACTCCGACAGAGCGGCAATCACACTTTTCAGTTCGGCCCAGCGGCGGATGACGGTTTCGGCTCCGGCTTCGGTCAGCACATCGGCATGGCCGGGATAGCTGTGCGCGGCGCCGGTGAAGCCGATCACGCGCATGCCGGCGGCCCTGGCGCCGGTGACGCCGTGCACCGAATCCTCGATGACGAAGGTGTTTGCCGGATTGGCGTTGAGTTGCTCCGCCGCGATCAGGAACACATCCGGCGCGGGCTTGGTTTTCTTGCTTGGTATTTCCAGCGCTGAAAAAATCCGGCCGGCGAAGAACGGCAGCAGGCCCACTTTCTCCAGCATGAACTCGATCCGCTCGGAGCGTGAGTTCGAGCAGACGCAGCGCGGCGCGGTCACCGCCGCGACCGCCTCGCGCACGCCGTCGATGGCGCGCACGTCGCTGCGCAGTTTGCGGTCGACCAGCTCTTCGGCGCGGTCGATCATCGAGGCCTGGAACGGGATCGCGGACTTCGCCTCGACCCGCATCATGATGTCCTTGAAGGTCAGTCCGGCATAGGTTTCGGCGTATTCCTCGGCCGAGATTTCATATCCGGCCAAGGTCAGCAATTCGGCCTCGACGCGGGCTGCGATGATTTCGGAATCGACGAGCACGCCGTCGCAATCGAAGATGACAAGGTCTGGCTGGGGCATGGCAATCCGAACGAGGGAGGGTGATGAGAGGCCCGGCAAGGCTCAAGCGGCGCGACATACACCAACGGGCCGGCCTGCGCAAATTGACGACGACAGGGCTGCCTGGACCGTTGCGTCCTTCACCGAATATTTACGCTGATCGGTAACCATAACGGGGAGTAAACAGTAACGCGTGCCTTGGGTGTAAAAATGTCTGCCGTGCGTCTTCTCGCCGACCTCTCCCACGCCCCCCAGCAATCCGAGTGGCTGGACACGATCCTCAAGGGCGATTGCGTCGCCGCGCTCGACCGGCTGCCGGAAAAATCCATCGACGTCATCTTCGCCGATCCGCCTTACAATCTGCAGCTCGACGGCGATTTGCACCGGCCCGACCAGTCCAAGGTCGACGCCGTCGACGACGACTGGGACCAGTTCGAGAGTTTCGAGGCCTATGACGCCTTCACCCGCGCCTGGCTCCTGGCGGCACGCCGCGTGCTGAAGCCCAATGGCACCATCTGGGTCATCGGCTCCTACCACAACATCTTCCGCGTCGGCGCCAAGATGCAGGATCTCGGCTTCTGGATCCTCAACGATGTCGTCTGGCGCAAGACCAACCCAATGCCGAACTTCCGCGGCCGCCGCTTCCAGAACGCGCATGAGACCATGATCTGGGCTTCGCGCGACCAGAAGGGCAAGGGCTATACCTTCAATTACGAAGCCATGAAGGCATCGAACGACGACATCCAGATGCGCTCCGACTGGCTGTTCCCGATCTGCACTGGCGGCGAGCGGCTGAAGAACGACAATGGCGACAAGCTGCATCCGACGCAGAAGCCGGAAGCGCTGCTCGCCCGCATCATGATGGCCTCGACCAAGCCGGGCGACATCGTGCTCGACCCGTTCTTCGGATCCGGCACAACCGGCGCCGTGGCCAAGCGGCTTGGCCGCCATTTCGTCGGCATCGAGCGCGAGCAGGCCTATATCGACGCCGCCAATGAGCGCATCGATGCCGTGCGGCCGCTGGAAACCGCCGATCTCACCGTGCTCACCGGCAAGCGCGCCGAGCCGCGCGTCGCCTTTGTCAGCCTCATCGATACCGGGCTTATGCAGCCCGGCGCCACGCTTTACGATGCCAAGAAGCGCTGGTCGGCCAAGGTACGCGCCGACGGCACGGTGGCGATCGGCCACAGCGCCGGCTCGATCCACAAGATCGGCGCCGAAGTGCAGGGCCTGGACGCCTGCAATGGCTGGACCTTCTGGCACTATGAGCGCTCGGGCGGCCTGACCCCGATCGACGAACTGCGCCGCATCGCCAGGCTCGGCATGGAACGGGCAGGGGCTTGAGATTCAAGGTTTAAATTCGGCGCTCTACGACGGCCCCCCTCTGCCCTGCCGGGCATCTCCCCCTCAAGGGGGGAGATTGCTGTCATCAACGCTTTCGCCAATTTTTGATCTTGCAAGGTGAGAACGGCCGCAGCGGCTGCTGATCTCCCCCCTTGAGGGGGAGATGGCCGGCAGGCCAGAGGGGGGCGCCATAGAGCGTTACTTCGGCCCTCCGCGCATTCACACCGCGATCCCATACCCCGCAAGATCTGCCCGCAGCGTTTTTGCATCCGTGAACAGCACCGACTGCCAGCCGGCGGCCCTGGCGCCATCGACATTTCTGGGGCTGTCGTCGATGAACAGCGTGGCTGACGGTTCGAGACCGAACGCGGCGACGTGATGGTCGTAGATGGCGCGGTCGGGCTTGATCTCACGGATATCGGCCGACACGGTCACGCCGCGCGGGCGGCTAAGGAAATCGAAGCGCAGTCTTGCCTCGGCAAGTGTGTCGGCGGCGAAGTTCGTCAGCATGGTCACGTCGTGGCCGCTCTCGATCAGGCCGAGCATGATGGCGACGCTGTCCTCATAGGCATGCGGCACCATGTCGTTCCAATAGCGTCGGAAATTGCGGATGTTTTCAGCATGATCCGGGTAATCCGCGATCAGCAGCGCTTCCGCCTCTTCCCACGTCCGGCCACGGTCCTGCTCGATGTTCCAGTCATGCGTGCAGACATTGTCGAAGAACCACTTGCGCTCTTCGGCATCGGGAATGAGGCGGCTGAACGGAATGTTCGGATCGTAGTGGAGCAAGACGCGACCGATGTCGAACACGATATGGCGGATTTCAGTCATTTCGGGCCTTTCAAAGCGAATGCTAGTCAATCGGGCGGTGTTTTTTGGTTGCGCCCGGTATCGCTGCTTCGATGACCTTTTTCATGACGGTCGGCAGCGCTTCTCCGGAAATGTCATGGGCCAGCGACCAGAAATGCCCTTCCGGCGCATCACTTTTCACTTGAGCGTGAAAAACTTCGAGCTCGAGCGCGAAATGGGTGAAGACATGCGCGATCTCTCCAGCGCGCCGCCAGTCGGCAGGGAAGGGCGCTGCCTCCGAAGTGGTTGCACCGTCGATCCGCGCTGTCCAACCTGTGGTCGGCACCTCGGTCATGCCGCCGAGCAGGCCCTTGTCAGGCCGCTTGCGCAACAGGATGGCGCCGTCGCCGCGCTCGGCGACGAAGGCGGCACCCCGCCTGAGTGGTTTGTCGACCTTGGGCAGGCGGACCGGAAAGCGCTCGGGGTCGCCGGACAGGACGGCGCTGCAATCCTCGCGCACCGGGCACAGCATGCAGCGCGGCCGTCTTGGCGTGCAGATCGTGGCGCCAAGGTCCATCATTGCCTGGGCGAAGTCGCCCGGCCTTGTCTGCGGAACCAGTCTTTCGACGAGCGCGCGGATTTCAGGCTTTGCCTCGCTGAGCGGCGTTGCGATCGAATAGAGCCGCGAGATGACACGTTCGACATTGCCGTCGACGACCGCCGCCGGACGGTCGAAGGCGATCGCCGCGATCGCCGCCGCCGTATAGGCGCCGATCCCCGGCAATTCCCTCAATCCCGTTTCGTTGTCGGGAAAACGGCCGCCCTGGCTCGCAACCAGATCGGCGCAGGCCTTGAGGTTGCGCGCCCGTGAATAATAGCCGAGCCCGGCCCAGGCCTTCATCACATCCTCGGCCGGCGCAGCCGCCAGCGCCTTCACATCAGGCCATTTCTCGACAAAGGCGCGAAAATAAGATTTTACCGCTTCGACCGTGGTCTGCTGCAGCATCACTTCCGACAGCCAGATGCGATAGGGGTCCGGCCGTGCACCGCCGGCCGCGGCGTGCGGCGTGATCCGCCACGGCAGTTCGCGATGGTGCGCGTCGTACCAGGCAAGCAGATGCGCGGCGATCTCTCCCGATAGAGTTGGTTCGGATGCGGCCTTGCGGGTCGGTTCGTGCAGTGCCATTGATCGCGGGCTGGCTCTAGGCTGGTGAGGAGCGTGGCTGGAGAACGTACATGGCAGGGAGAACGCCTTACGGCAATCCCGTTCCGGTGAGCGATCTCGCGACCGCGATCCTCGACCCCGTGCTGCGCAAGCGGGCCGGCATTTCGATCGGGCTGGTGCAGTCATGGGAAGAGATCGCCGGCCCCAGGCTCGCCGGCCATTCGCGCCCCGAAAAAATCCAGTGGCCGCGCCGCATGCATGAGGACGATCCGTTCGAGCCGGCGGTGCTGGTCATCGCCTGCGAAGGCATGGCCGCGCTGCACCTACAGCACGAGACCGGCGAGATCATCAACCGCGTCAATGCCTTCCTCGGCTTCAACGCGATCGGCAGGATCCGGATCGTGCAAAAGCCGGTGCTGAGGGACAAAGCCCGGCCGAAACCGACGCCGAGAGCACTGACTTCTGTCGAAAAGGCCAAATTGTCGGATACCGTCGGCAAGATCGAGGATGAAGGCTTGCGCGCCTCGCTGGAGCGTCTTGGCGCCACAATTCTTGGCCAAAGGAAGCGGCCAAGGTAATCAACCGGTAATCAGTCATGAACGCGTCATCTATCTCGCGCATTCGTGATCCTGCATGTAGAGTTTGGCGATTGGAATGGGGACGGCGATGCCTTAATTCCCGCCAACTCTCGCCTTTTCTAGCCTTTGCGTTGCAAAATCAAACCACAGTCAGGTGATTCGCATGAACCGTAGCTTGTCCCGCAGAAACCTCCTGTCTTCGCTGGCCGTCATTCCGGCAGTGGCTATGCTCGCCGCATGCAGCGATTCAGGCGAGGATGCCAAAGCAGCGGATGTGAAGCCTGCGGCTCCCGCGCCTGCTTCGACGCCTGCCACTCCGGCCGCCGTCAAGGTCCCGGAGTCTTCCGGCAATGTCGACATGGCCGAACTGCTGAAGCCCGGCGCTTTGCCCGACAAGCAGCTCGGCAAGGATGACGCCAAGGTCACCATCGTCGAATATGCTTCGATGACCTGCCCGCATTGTGCGCATTTCGCCGCGACCACCTTCCCTGAGTTGAAGACCAAATACATCGACACCGGCAAGGCGCGTTACATCCTGCGCGAATTCCCGTTCGATCCGAGCGCCGAGGCCGGTTTCATGCTGGCGCGCTGTTCGAAGGACAATTATTTCCCGATGGTCGACGTGCTGTTCAAGCAGCAGGCCAACTGGGTGGGCGTCAACAATACCAAGGATGCGCTGCTGCAGATCTCCAAGCTCGCCGGTTTTACACAGGAGTCCTTCGAGGCCTGCTTGACGGACCAGAAACTTCTGGACGATGTGAGATCAGTCCAGAAGCGCGGCGCCGATGAATTCAAGGTCGACTCGACACCGACCTTCTTCATCAACGGGAAAACCTACAAAGGTGCGATGTCGATTGAGGAAATATCGGCCATCATCGACCCTCTGCTCTGACGTCCAGGCGGCGCCGGAGCGACTGCGCTTCGGCGTCAGCGCACCTTTGTGCCTTCCAGGCAGGCGCGAATGAAGTTTTCGCGCCTTCGCCTCCTCGGCTTCAAGTCCTTCGTCGAACCCGGCGAGTTCGTCATCGAACGCGGCCTGACCGGCATTGTCGGGCCGAATGGCTGCGGCAAGTCGAACCTTGTCGAGGCGATGCGCTGGGTGATGGGCGAAAGCTCATACAAGAACATGCGCGCGTCCGGCATGGACGACGTGATCTTTTCCGGCTCGGGAACGCGCCCGGCCCGCAACACCGCCGAAGTCACGCTGTTCCTCGACAATAGCGACCGGACCGCGCCCGCCGCCTTCAACGACGCCGATGAATTGCAAGTGTCGCGCCGAATCGAGCGCGAAGCCGGCTCGCTCTACCGCATCAACGGCAAGGAAGCCCGCGCCAAGGACGTGCAGCTTCTGTTCGCCGACCAGTCGACCGGCGCGCGCTCGCCTTCCATGGTCGGACAGGGCCGCATCGGCGAACTGATCCAGGCCAAGCCGCAGGCGCGCCGCGCGCTGCTCGAAGAGGCCGCCGGCATTTCCGGCCTGCACACGCGCCGTCACGAGGCCGAGCTTCGGCTGAAGGCGGCCGAACAAAATCTGGAACGGCTGGACGATGTCGTCGGCGAACTGGAGAGCCAGATCGAAAGCCTTAAGCGCCAGGCGCGCCAGGCATCGCGCTTCAAGAACCTGTCGGCCGATATCCGTAAGGCGGAAGCCACGCTCTTGCATCTGCGCTGGACTTTGGCCAAAACCCAGGAGGGCGATGCGCGTTCGGCATTGGCGGTTGCCACAGCTCTGGTCGGCGACCGCGCCGCGGCCCAGATGGCTGCCGCCCGTGAGCAAGGCGTCGGCGCCCACCGGCTGCCCGATCTGCGCGATGCCGAGGCCGCCGCGGCTGCCGCCTTCCAGCGCCTGTCGATCGCCAAGGCTCAGATCGAGGAGGAGGCTGGCCGCATCCGCGCCCGCCAGGCCGAACTGGAGCGCCGGCTGCAGCAGCTCGACGGCGACATCGCCCGCGAGGAGCGCATGGTGCGCGACAATGCGGATATTCTTGAGCGCCTGCGCGAGGAAGAAGCGACACTCAACTCCGAAAATGCCGGCGCCGCCGAGCGCGAAGCCACGACGCGGGCCGCTTTCGAGCAGGCCGGCGCAACGCTTGTCACAAGCGAAGCAAAGCTCGCTGCGCTGACCGCCGAACGCGCGGAGGCTGCCGCCTCGCGCAATCAGATCGAGCGCACGCTGCGCGAAAACGCCGAACGCCGCGACCGCTTTGCCCGCCAGCTGGCCGACGTCGACCGCGAATTGTCCGAAATTGTGTCGAAGGTTGCGGGCTTGCCTGACCCGGCCGAAAAACGTGCTCTGGTCGAGGACGCGCTCGCCCGGCTGGAGGAAGCCGAGGCCGGCGCCATTGCTGCCGAACAGGCGGTCGCCGAGGCGCGCGCCACCGAGAGTGCCGCCCGTCCGCCGCTGCAGGATGCCAGGGCCGAACTCGCCGGCATCGAGACCGAAGCCCGCACGCTGGCCAAGATCCTCAATGCCGCCAGCGGCGATCTTTTCCCGTCGGTGCTGGAGCAACTCAGCGTCGAACGCGGCTATGAGACGGCCCTTGGTGCTGCGCTTGGCGAGGACCTCGACGTGCCGCTCGACCGCAGCGCGCCGGTGCATTGGGGCGAAAGCCAGGTTCAACCAGGCGATGCGGCCTTGCCGGAAGGCATCAAGAGCCTCGCCAGCGTGGTGCGCGCGCCTTCGCAGCTTGCCCGCCGACTGGCGCAGATCGGCATTGTCGACGCGGCTAATGGCCGCCGCCTGCAGACGCTGCTTGCGCCCGGCCAGCGGCTGGTCAGCCGCGATGGCGCGCTGTGGCGCTGGGACGGGCTGACCGCCAGCGCCGATGCACCGACCGCGGCGGCGCAAAGGCTGGCGCAGAAGAACCGGCTGGCCGAGCTCGATGCCGAGGCGGTGCAGGCGACGCAGATGATGCGTGAGGCAGAGGCTGCCCTTGCCCAGGCCGAACAGGCGCTGCGTGAGGCGAGCGAGGCCGAACGCAACGCCCGCCAGGCCGGGCGCGATGCCCAGCACGGCCTGGACGCCGCCCGCAGCGCGCTGGCCGAGGCCGAAAAGGCCGGTGGCGAGCTGGCAAGCCGCCGCGCCGCCCTGGACGAGGCGCGCGCGCGAATCGTCGACAGCCATGAAGAAACGGCCGCCGCCTTCGCCGAGGCCGAAATGCTGCTGCAGGACGCCCCCGATCTCGGCGACCTGCAACTTCAGCTCGAACAGACCGCCGCCAATGTCAGCCGCGATCGCGCAACCTTGGCCGACGCGCGTGCCGTCCATGAAGGCCTGCGCCGCGAAGCCGAGGCGCGCACGCGCCGGCTCGATGCCATCGGCGCCGAGCGCAGCAACTGGCTGCAGCGGGCCGAAAACGCCTCGACGCAGATCGCCTCGCTCGGCGAGCGCAGGGCCGAGGCCGAGGCCGAGCGCGAAACGCTGGCCGACGCCCCCGACGAGATCGACGCCAGGCGCCGCGCGCTGCTGTCGCAGCTGACCGAGGCAGAGACCTTGCGCAAGGCGGCCGCCGACCGCTTGCAGGAGGCCGAGACCAAGCAGGCCGAGCTGGACAAGGCCGCCACCGCGGCGATCCAGTCGCTGGCCGATTCCCGCGAAACCCGCGTCCGCGCCGAAGAGCGATTGACCGCCGCCGACGAGCGCCGGCTCGAGGTCGAGGCGCGCATCCAGGAAACGCTGAACACGCCGCCGCATTTGGTCATCCGCCATACCGGCCTGGAAGCCGACAGCCCGATGCCGGAAATGGCCGAGATCGAGCGCCAGCTCGACCGGCTGAAGGTTGAGCGCGAGCGGCTCGGCGCCGTCAATCTACGCGCCGAGGAAGAGCAGAAGGAACTGTCGGACCGGCTGGAGGCCATCGTTTCCGAGCGCGAGGACATCATCGAGGCGATCCGCAAGCTCAGGCAAGCGATCCAGAGCCTGAACCGCGAAGGCCGCGAACGGCTGCTTGCCGCTTTCGAGGTGGTCAACGGCCATTTCCAGCGGCTGTTCTCGCATCTGTTCGGTGGCGGCACGGCCGAATTGCAGCTGATCGAATCCGACGACCCGCTCGAAGCCGGGCTCGAAATCCTGGCCCGTCCGCCCGGCAAGAAGCCGCAGACCATGACGCTGCTGTCCGGCGGCGAGCAGGCGCTGACGGCGATGTCGCTTATCTTTGCGGTGTTCCTGACCAATCCGGCGCCGATCTGCGTGCTCGACGAAGTCGACGCGCCGCTCGACGATCACAATGTCGAGCGCTTCTGCAATTTGATGGACGAAATGGCCGCGACCACCGAGACGCGCTTCGTCATCATCACCCACAACCCGATCACGATGGCGCGCATGAACCGCCTGTTCGGCGTGACCATGGCCGAGCAGGGCGTCAGCCAACTGGTCTCGGTCGATCTGCAGGCCGCCGAGGCGATGCGCGAGGCGAGCTGACGCAGCATGCTTTGTTGATTTCGTCGGCGATGGCGTCGATCCGACTGTTGCAATAGGACCGTCGCCCTTGCGACCTGCTTGCGACGCGCATTCTGTAAGGTTCGAAGAGAAGGAATTTAAGCGCCACCTGAGAGCGAACGCCAAAGCCCACATGCAAAGCGCCCGGCCAACGCGAAAGCGAGGCCTACAAGGCGCAGATGCCAATAGGCTCCGACCGCAATTCAGCTGCCACGTTTATCGGAAGCCCAGGAAGCTCAGTATCGCAATCACGATAACGACTGCTCCGATGAGCCAGATTATGTTGTTCACCGTATCTCTCCCGAACTAGTTGCTGGGAGTGAACTCGTAAGAGCCTACTAATGTTCCCGCATTTTCTGCGTCGAAACAAAATGGCGGCCATCGCTTCGTCGATTGCCAGACCAAGGTCCGAACAGGGTATGACTGAAGTCCTGACGTCGGAGCCATAGGCCTGAAGGCGGGCAACCTATGCCCTCCCGATACATTGGAACCGGGCTGCCGAGCATGAGTCCCTTCATCGGTGGTCAATCGGGTGCCCGCCATTCCTGAGAGGTTAGCGGGCACCCGATTGTCGTGACACCGCCAACGGCGTGCGTTTCAATAGCGAGGCTAACAGTGACCTTTGTCCAGAGATCTGTGCGTGACGGCGCAACCCGACCCGCAAACGACAACGACAGTCCTGCGGAGGTTTCTTCCGTTCTTGACCTCATACCATCGGCTGACGACGACAAGGTCGCTGAGCTTGTCAGGCGAACAGAGCGCCTGGCAATCGCAGTGGTTATCGGAATCGCGGTTCTGCTGATCTTGGCGCCGGTGGTTTACCTTGCACTTTCTTACGGGATCTGAGACGGCCCGACTTAGGCGATCTAAGATGGCCTGATTGGTCTCGTAAATCTCACAAATTGTGCCGACGGTCTTCCTCGCAAGACGGGTGTTTCCCGTCACAGATCAGGAGATCGAACGCGACGACATAGAAGGGTCCTGTGCAGCGCTCCTTTGTCGAGTGGCGTAACCCTGGTGGTCGGCTTGAAAGAGCGCCTTTACCAGAAGTTGCCAACAGGAGCTGCTGTCGCAACTTCTTCTTTCGATACGCCGTGTTGCACGGGAGCAGCCGTCACTGATCGCGCCCGTGGACCGACGACGCTACTCGGAACCAAAGGGATGGGACGCGGTTATCCCCGCGAAGGGATAATTAGCAGGTGGAGATATTACAATGAAAACAATGATCGTGAGCGCCTTGGCGCTGTTCATTGCCATGCCGACGATAGCTCCGGCAGCCGAAGCTGACGTGGTCATCACGACCCACCATCGACATCATCACAGGAGCGTAAAGGTCATCAATGACCAGGGTCAACGCCTTCATCACCGCAGACACGGCACGGTTGCCTTCTACGACCACGGCCGCAGACATCATCGCCGGGATACGGTCATCGTGACCGGCTCGATCGAGCGCAGCCATCATCGCTATTATCGACATCATCGGCATCATCCCGTCGTCATCCAGGACGACAACGATTACTGATCCTCTCCGCACGGCCCCGGCTCTGTCAACGGAGTCGGGGTCGCGTGGGAGTCAGATAGCTCCTGACGGCAGCCATCGATAAGGTCGGTAAATCATTGATTCCAAAGGCATGTGATTTGGCTGGGGCGCCAGGATCCTCATTCTGCATTGCCGTGTCCAAATTTATGAGTAATAGCAGATACTTAGCTCAGAGTTCCCCTTGCAGTCAAGAATCATTTGGAGCACCTATGTGGTGTCAGCTTGGCGCCAGGCTGCCGCTGACTCAGTCTTGTTTCTAGCTAGGAACTGCTGTGGGGCTCGGCTCACGGAACGACACCTCTCTGGCAAGCGTGCCAATCTTAGCTGTGCATGGTGGTGTTGTTGTTGAGGATGGCCATTTCAGGTCTCCGTGAGTTAGAAGCCCGGACCATTCCGGCGCTTGTACTGACTGAAGCCCACCATCCTGGCGGGCTGGAGAAGTCGAGGCTTTTGGTTGCCCTGCTGCCACCAACCAATGCGTCGTTGCGGAATGAAGTCCACTCGAAAGTTTCCGAACATAGCGGCAGCTTTGCGCTACAGCGGTCTCCCACGCGGACGTGTTGACTGTGACGATTGACCTCAAACCGTGACCTCCAAGGCCCCTGCGCTTGGCACGAGATCCCACAAGAGCAACTCCGATCAGAGCTGCTCGCCGCAGCCTCCTGCCGCGTTCTGACAGCGATCATTCGTGCAGATCACTGCAAGCTTAACTTAGTTCTGCTTTACGCTAGACAGTTTGCGGTGCCAGTTCTATCGACCACAAAGTCGCAAAAGGTGGACTGCTTTTCGAGAGGACCAAGACTGTGGACAAGATGGAGTGGGCGCTCTGGGGCCTTGAATATATGGCAAAGGCGCGTAGCGCCATCCATGATGACTTCAACGAAGCGATGGGCGAGTTGCGAGGTTACACCGGCGCTCATCGAGCCAGTTGGTACAGCAGCTGCAAGAATATCATCACCACCCTCTACCACTTCTCCATGGAGTTTGTGGGAGACACCCATATCCCCAGCGAGCGGTTCGCCTCGCCGGAGATCTTCGAAAACGAGCTCACCAACTATCGGGCCTGGGTCCAAACGATGGCGGAAGAACTCGACCGCGAGGATCAAAAGTACCAAGCCGACAACAAGGTGGATGGGCCCCCTTTCCTCGTTACAGTCGCTCGGCGTCAGGTGGGCAGCACAGCGGCTGCCATAGACTACGTCGCGTCGAAGAAGTCGCAAACACCATCCGCAAACCCTATGGAAGCAGATGTCGACCTGGTGCTCGGTCTGGCCCGACGTTTCCACGAGTCAGTTCTCAGCCTAAAGGACCATCCCCATAATGGTACGGTCTTCATCATTAAGGACGAGTGGGATTGCCAGTATCTTTTCCAGGCTATCCTTGCCGCCTACATTCCGGACGTCCGCAACGAGGAATGGAATCCCTCTGTGGCCGGGTCGTCGGCGCGATGCGAATTCTACCTCAAACCCCTGCGCGCGCTGGTTGAGCTGAAGTACGTCCGTAAGGCTACCGACGCCAAAAAGATAAAGTCCGAACTTGCGACGGACTTCCTTGACTATGGCAAGAATCCACAAGTCGACCATGTCATCTGCTTGGTCTACGACCCTGGACACGCCCTAAAGAACCCGGCCGCGGTTCAAGCGGATCTCTCGGGTCCGAAGCATGGGCTCGCACGGGTTGATGTCGTGATCTCGCCGCCGCGCAGCTGACAGTCTTCAGCAGGGTGTCAACCGAGTGATGGAGGGCTGACCATGGAACGCTGTACCGCGGAGTATGTCACTGCCCTCTCGGTAGGTGTGTTGGGCATGCGTGCGGCGACCGGATGCGTCTGACAAATTGGCTTCGGAATTGCGTTTGTAATCAGTGTCGATCTGGGGTGGCGGGCCTGATAGGGATCGTCAATTCTCACATGAATATAGAGGGTAATCTGCGATCCGCGCTTTGCCAGCGTACGCGATGGACGTAGCGTACGCCGAGCGTGATCCTCCTGAGCCGGGTTTTGATTTGCAATTGTGGTCAGGGTCTGGCTGCCTTTCCCATTGCCTTCGCTCAGATCTCGGATTCAAGTCGGTTTGCGAGGCTCCTGTCCGTTTTCATCATGTCCTCGTCTATTTTCTTGTCGTCACTGGTGCCAAGGCTTCCCGAAATCAGGCGGGCCGCGAAATCCGCTTCAGCCTCGGCACGAAGTCGCGCAAGTCACTGTGCGTATGCGACTGTGCGTTGGGTTGGCTCGCCACGGGCGATCTGCGCCTCGACGAGAGTCAGGCCAAGGACGATACGCAGCTCTGGCTCGGCGGCGTTTGACCGCGCGAGTCGCAGGCTATCCAATGCCCGGACGAAGTCCAGTCGGGGCATGGCCGCGAGCTGGCCAACGCCAACCGCCTGCTCGACGCTGCGGTCACGGGCGTCTCGCGGAAATGATCCCAGCCGATTGATCAAGGTCTCGGTAGTGGCGGCAGGGGCAATCGACTCTGCCTGGTGCATAAGCGCCGGCACAATGTCAGCTCTTAGCGCCGGATCGACTACGTGATGGCGAAGGAACGCGATGTCGCGTGCGGGGAGTTCCCTTGTCCGACCGATCTGCGCCAACGCGACGATCCAGGGGCCGGGCCCAACGATGATGGCAATGCCAGGAAACGCCTGGGTGGAGGAACCAGAACCGCCTGTGTAAGGCTCGGCCTTGAAGGCTTGAGCCTCCACCTTTTCCAGTGTGCCCGGGGGATCAAGCCGGAGACTGCCCAGCGCCGCGAACATTTCCGCCGTGGACATCGACATTTCCGTGACGTTTGCGGCGGCACGCTCGATGAGGGCGAACGCAACTTGCCTATCCGCTTCGGGGACGTGGCTCATGGCGTGCGCCAGGACACGGGCCAGTTCGCTATCTTCGAAGTCGAACTCTGATTTCGCCACGCTTTGGCGCGCCGCGACAAGCAACGTATCGACCAACTGCGGCGATAGTGCGCGAGCGTCGGCGGCGAGGATCAGGAAGTGGGTGAAATAGCTATTCTGAGGATTCGCGGATTTGGCGAAAATATCAGCCACTGCGTCGACCAACTGCTTGGCCTGCGGGCTGGCGTCCAGGCTTGCGACGATCGTCTGAAATGCCGCACCCTGAGCCGGATCGTCGGGCTCGCCATGAAACTGCCCCAGCGCCTTAGTGCCAAGCGCGATGCGGTCGGCGCTGTCCAGATCAACCCTGCTCAAGGCGAGGCCAAGAACATCGCCATAGCCCATGTCGGCCAGACCCTGGATGAGGACGCGATCCTGCGGCTCGAGCGGGGCCAGCCCGCGATCGGTGCGCGCCCGGGTGATGATGCCGAGAACATCCGCGACGCTGTCGCGAACCCTCACTCGTGCGTCTCGACCGCGCTGCGCGTCGGTATTATAGGTAAGCCATTCCTGCGTAACCTTAGAGAAGCCTACATACGCTGGGAACGCGGCGATCGGATCCAGGTCCGCGCCGTAGCCGAGGGCGCGCGCGTAACTCTGCATCGACTCGGCCGTCAGATCCAAAATCTGGAAATCCATACTGTTGATGGGGAATGGTGTCGGCTGCGGCGAAATCCGGTCTTGGCCTGGAATGTGCTTCAGAACGTCTGAAGGCGCGTCGGATTGGGAATCTGCCAAGGCCATCCAGGCCGACTGCTCCACCGCGGCCGGCCCAGGATCTTCGCCCAGGGGTGGGACCGGTATTCCGACAAGTGCGGCGTAGCGGGCCGCCGCTGCCGGCTCGAGGCCGGCTGCAACGGCGTCAAACCAGCCGCGATAGCCTTCTGAGGCTACGTGCGTCCAAATACCGGTCGTATAGCCTGACTGCAAAGGGGCGGCTGCCGCAGCGTTTGCCGATATCTCGGCGATGTCGATCCCGGTGTCGACCCGATTCAGTGGCAGGAGTTTAAGCACCGGTTGCAGCCACCGGGTGCCGTGAAGGACGATGAAGGTACCGCTTTGGCCCGGTTCTACGTAGTAGAGAAGCGTGTAGGCGACCAGGATCATGGCGACGCCCGCGACCGCGAGCCCGGTAGCGAGCTGCCGCAGCCGCCTGAGGGCAGTGCCGAGAGGGGTCCGTTCCCGCAGCCCTCGCGCCAGGCTGGACACCGGCAAGCTCACGGCAGAGATTGAGACACCGCCCTTGACGGGTTCCTGATGGGCTCCACCCTTGTGATCGAGCACATAGAGCGGCACCTGTTCGCACAAAACGGGAAAGAGCTCTGAGTCAACATCCAGCCGGTCCTTGCGGCCGCCTAGTTGAACAGCATTGCCGGTCTTGAGGAGATCAAGCAGATGCGCCGTGAAGACGCCGTGTCCAATCTCATCGTCCTCCCACGTGAGCTGCCGCTCGCGGGAGGAGGCGATGTAGAGACGTGCGGCGCTGTCACCCAAGGCTGAGAAATAGTGCATCTTGCGAACGATGCCCTCGGCGAAGCAACAATCCAGGATCAGGATCGATCTTTCCGCGCGGACCGAGCCAATGCAGCTGTCGAGCGCTGTCGCGTCGAACAACGCCAAGCCTTGTCCATTTGGCTGAACCATGAATCCGGCGTTGGATTCATCGACCAGGCCGTGGCCAGAAAGAAACACGAAGCAGAGCTCAAGGCGACCGAGGGCCGCCAAGCTGTCGAAAGCTTGCCTAATTGCATCCGCAGTCGCCCCGGCCTCCGGAACCCTGGCGACCCTGAGGTCGCCAGGGCGCGGCCAGCAGGTGGTCAGATAGCGCTCAACCTCATCTGCATCGGCCGGCGCATATTTGAGCGGTGGAAGTGTGGTTCCGGCACCCGCTCGGTAGGCGCCAATGCCGACGATCACCGCGCCGATCACTGCGGTGCTACCAGGTGAAGAAGTTACGGATGCTGGCGCTGGGTTTGACCACGACGTTCTTGGCGCCTGCAGCTTGCGGCACGCTGGTCACCAGCTTTTGCAGGATCAGCGGCGTGGAGATACCGACGTGAAAGGCGATTATGCCTTCCGCGTGGCCACCAAAATAGAGCCAAGCAACGAACCCGCCGGCAATGGTCATGGCGACGGTGACGGCCCAGTAGAACGGGCTGCTTCCGTAGGTAGGCAGCTGAGCAGCCTCGCGCAAATTCCACCAATGCAGCAATTCCGCGATGACTCCGCCGGCGCAACCAATGCCAAATACGGTCCAGTCCCCATCGATGACCATCTATCCCCCCTTTGCTCGACTGTCGTCATAGTGCCATAATTTTACAGTTCAGCGCTAGTATCTGATTAAGAAAATCCACCTGCCTAAAGAACGCACGCCGCCCTGGAAAGTTCGAAAAGCGTCATTGCTAACACGGCAGTTTTGCGCGATTATAGCAACAAGGCGGGGAGGGCTTAATAGCCAAGTAAATAATAGGTAAGGGACGCTCTCATAATGTTGTGAGCGCAGCCTTTCGCTTGAGCAGTCGGTGCATGCAAAGAGGAATTGGCATCCTTGCCGGCTCCTCTTGCAGAGCCATCGGGGCAGGACCTGGTTATGTGAGGGACCAACCGGTTCCAGGCTTGAGGGGAATTGGAACGGTCTTCCGATGGAACGGCGGATGGAGGGGAAACATGACAACTCCGGTGAGATGGCCAGTTCTCGATGACGACACGTTACGTCGCTTCGTGATCCAGACGTTTGGTCACGCGCGACGAACTCAGGATAGCCCCATAGCTCCGGATGTCTGGATTGCGCTCATCCGTCGTGCCGAACGCGTTGCAAAGGCGCGTCATGCGGACAAATCACTGCCCGACGACAAGGTCGACATCCTTATTACGCCATGGCGAGGCGCCTCACCGGGGGAAATAGCATCTTATTTGCGCGAGGCACCTCGTGACCGCCATGATATTCACGTCGAAATGGTCGCCCTAAACAGCGGGTTTGTCGTCGCGGCTGTCGATCTTGGTACGGTCATCCAGCTCGTCATACCCATGACGGATTGGTGGCAAGGTCTGTCGGAGCGGTTCTGGACCAACTTGACCGACTACAAATCCTATTCGGATCTAGAAAAATCTGGCGACCCATTGTCCAGGATCCTTAGCAAGTGCCGCAACGACGGCATTCAATATTTCCGGCTGGCAGCAGTCGCCGGCTTCGCTCAGGCTTTGAAGGGAGCCAACGCTGCCGATGCGAGAAAGCTGATCGGCATCATCCGAAAATTCGCGGCGTTGTCGAGACACGGGGGGGCGAGTGAGTTTGAAAATCTCGGTCAGGATCGTTTCGATTTCGCCAGCGTAAAAGAGCCCATGGCCGAGGATCTCATGAGCCTGATCTGGCCGTTTGAGTATGCCTTCGCTGCACCGCTGAGCGGCCGCGCTCAACTACGAGATGACCGCGATTTCGAGTCGTTGTCGCCGTCGAGCGAAAGCCTCAGCCGGAAAGTCAAAAAGGTTTTGAGAGAACCCCAGGTTTACGCCGTCAATCTCAATCGCCCCGCCGCGCCGATGCTGTTCGACTCGAGACGAACTGTAAAGGCGGATGCGGCGCAGAGATTGTTTGAGATCGACACCAGCGCCATGACTTACGCGGTTATCGATGGTGGCATAGATGCGCTTCATCCAGCGTTTCTCAATTGGAACGACCCAGACCTCGAAAAAGGCATTGCGGACGCCAAAGCTAAGGATGCGGTTGAAGAATTTATTCCGACGATCGATCAAACGTGTGGTCCATCCGAGAAGTATGAAAGGCTTAAGCGCTCGCGGATCATCAAGACATACGATTTCACACGTCTGAGGGTCATCCAGAATGCGGCCTATATGCCAAATAACCCCAATCTGCCGCCCGACATCCTCGCGATCCTGAACAATCCGGCATTTGCAGATAATATTGACCATCTACGCAAGCGGGGTGACTTCGCCAGGGATCTCGACTGGGCGATCATCGAACCGTTGATCGAAATTCCACACGATACTGCTGAGGCCTACAAGGTGCCGTTGAGCAGTCATGGTACGCATGTCGCGGGCATCCTAGCCGCGAGACTCGAGAAACCCGAAGACATCAGAACGCCGCTGATTGGCATGTGCCCTGACCTTAGGATTTTGGACCTTCGGGTATTTGACGACGAGGGGCGTAGCGAGGAATTCACCATTCTGAGCGCTGTCGAATTTGTGGGATGGCTGAACCGGAACCGGGACTATCCGGTCGTACATGGCGCCAACCTGTCTCTGGCGTTGCGCCACTACGTCGACAGCTATGCTTGCGGACGGACGCCCATTTGCGAAGCATGTAACCGGCTGGCCGATTCCGGCACTGTGGTCGTGGTAGCGGCTGGCAACACCGGATTCGACAGCGAAGCCAAGCAACAAAGCATGGGTCGTGGATATCGCCAGATAACCATTACTGATCCTGGCAATGCCGACGGCGTGATCACCGTCGGCTCGACCCATCGACGCGATCCGCATGCTTACGGCGTCAGCTATTTTTCAAGCCGCGGACCGACCGGGGACGGTCGCCGCAAGCCTGATCTCGTCGCACCGGGTGAAAAGATCACCTCCAGCGTCCCTGGGGGTAAGACTGAGAGCATGGACGGCACCTCGATGGCAGCTCCGCATGTCAGCGGGGCTGCAGTACTGCTGATGGCACGAAATCCGGAACTCATAGGCCGGCCAGCGCGAATCAAAGAGATACTGATGCGCACGGCAACTGATCTCGGTCGGGAGCGCGACTTCCAAGGCGCTGGGCTGGTCGACGTCCTGCGCGCTCTCCAGTCCATCTGAAAAGGGAAACGCCAAATGGTCATTTTCGAAGCACTCAACGCCCTCTATGGCGACTGCCTGATCTTGCGTTACGACGATCCCAAAAAAGCGAAGCGTGTATGGATTATCGACGGGGGTCCGCGCAACACAGCTGTTGGCGGCAAGACGGTGTCCGTCTGGAAAGATGTTCTTTTGCCACGTCTGCAGCAGATCAGCTCCACCAAGCCCTTCACTGTCGACCTCGGTATGGTTAGTCACATTGACGACGACCATATCAACGGGATTGAAAGGCTTACCGATGAACTCGTACATGCCTTGCCCCACCCTGGGGACGTGGCGTTTCGCCGCTTTTGGTTCAACTCGTTCGACGAAATAGTTGGACCCGCGCCGGCCGGGCAGGTTGAGTCAAGCGGTGCGCTTGCGTTGCAGCTTTCCACTGCGGCGGCAGGCTTATTTCCGGGGGGCGCGTTCAGCCCTGACGGGGAGGCTGTCATCCAGAGTATTCCCCAGGGCAACAAGCTGGCAGCTAGTCTGCGTTCGCTCAAACTGCAGGGCAACGATCCCCTTGGTGGGTTGATCGCTGCGCGTGCGGGACAGATCGGGATCGACATCGACGGGGCGACTGTCACGATCATCGGCCCGCTTCAGAACCGGCTAGATGCTCTGCGCGATGCATGGCGCAAGGCTCTCGAGGCGACCACCGAGTCGGCGCGAGTTGCCGCGCTTCAAGGGCTTTTCGCGACACAATTGGATATCTCTGTTCCCAACCTGTCCTCGATCGTTGTTCTCGTCGAAGTCTCCGGAAAAAGCCTGTTGCTGGCAGGCGACGCACGCGGCGATGACATTGTGTCCGGATGGAAGCAACTCAACCTGCCGGATTCGGCTCGAAAGCTCGATCTGATAAAAATGCCGCATCACGGCAGTTTCGCGAATAGCCCGCAGGAGTTCCTACAATTCTTCGAAGCGGAGCATTATGTCTTTTCAGCTGACGGGCACTATGAAAATCCGGATCCACCGGTTGTAGAAGGTCTAATCAGTATTCATTCGAAGCGTAGCGTTGTGCTCTATTTCACAAATTCGAATATCACCTGGAAGAAGCCCTACAAACTCGCAAAAGGTGGTGCAAAAGTATCAACCCTAACTGACCTGCTTGTCGAGCTTCAAGCTGCATATCCCGGTCCCTGGAAGTGGCAATTTAGGCCATCTAACAGTCTTTCCGTCGAGATTCCGATCGAGTAACGCGATAATCGATGCGCGCTGTGGACTTAGGCATGCGAGCGTCGTTTGGCGGCCATTTACCGGCGCCCAGGCGGCCAAGATCATGCACTCACAGATCGCTCGGCATGTACCGTCCTTCGCGCCGGTCTTGCGAACGTTCGCGACGGAGGCAATGAGCCCGGGCCACCGGAATGGCAATCGGCACGGCGGTGGTAGCGCGTCCGTGCGGCGCGGGCGCACAAACGAAGCGCGGAGGCTCGGGCGTGTCGCATTGGCTTGTGGCCAGAGAGGGGCAGCGCCCCTTGGCTCCCTGGGGCACGCGCACCTCTAGGAATGCAGTTTAGGGCAGCCCGAAACACCATAGTTGTGAAAGGGTATCGCTCTAGTCACAGCGACAATTTCATGTCATGCTATCCTAGAAATAGATTGAATATAGCGCGCTAGCACTTGCAGCATGACATATGCCAGTGTCTGCCGGAGTGCCCAGAAAATACATCCTAGTTTTCTCGTGCAGATGGAGGCGCATTGTGAACAAGTCGTGGTTCGTATCCAACGCTTTTTCACGGGTTGTATATTCGGCTGCCGTGCTGGCGTTCCTTTGCACCTCGGCACATACCCAACAAGATGACCCCGTTGCTTATGTTGGGCATGGCGGGTTTTTCAATAGTCAAGGTCACCAGATATACATCACGAAGTCCTTCATCGATGAGAGCTTGCGCTATTACGAGGAACAGCTGACCAAGATCGCTGGCAGCGATACCGTTGCAAAAATCCAAACATTAAAGAATGAAGTCGACAATATCCCTGCCTCGACACCCCAGGACAAACTGTTACTGCGTACTGCATTCTTGTCATCAATTGCTTCAGCATTGAGCGGTACGGATGCCAAGAAAATAAGAGTCAAATTGCAAGCGTTGAGCGACGCTATGGCCGTCATCGTCCCGGACGCGGATCTGCGTGACGCCAATAAGGGGGTTCTGCCGCCAGTCAGGAGGTTTGTGCCGGACAAGGCTGTCGGCGACTTCCTGAAGCGTCAAGCGCTGCTGTCAAGTCCGATTTCCGGCTTCTCCATAAGCGCGAGTTCTGGTCAAAAGTATCTGGACGAATGTAGTGCCAATGGCGTGCCCATACCTCCTCCTATTGGGAAAATAGATCCGGATGGCAAGATCGGGTGGAAAAGCTTGGGCTTTATACCACCCAATTTACAGTTTATCGTGGGAACGCCGGCAGAGGTGCGGGTTTATAGCGCTGGCAATCCGGAAGGAATGTGCTTTGCGCTTCCGCGCTATAGGGACGATAGCCTCCAAGAGATCATCTTGGACGGTGCAATCTGTATGGGGCAGTTGTCGTCCAAGGTATGCATTTGGGACAACCAAATGCCCATGCTCGACGAGAGCGGAAATACCATCGTACGCGGATTTCCGTTCTCGACTACGGATATGATCCCGATAGGCGTTCCGGATTTGGCCGTGGATCCCCAGGGACGGTTTCAGGCAGGTGGTGCAGAGATTGAGTTCGGCACCGGCGGTACATGCACAAGTTGCCACGCCGGCGAGAACCCTTTTATTGTCCATCCCAAGGTAGATCTCGGTGGAGGTTTGCTTATGGGACGGCTCAACAAGCCTCCGCTCAATCTGCCAACGTTTTCCACCAACCGGTACGATCCCTTGGTTGGTGCGTCGTGGCCCCAGAACAGCGTCTCGATGGCTGCAGCAAAAGTTCCGGGCGATTGTTCCGGCTGCCACGAAAAGGACGGGGCAGCGGGTCGATTGCCTCTGTTGTCCCTTGAGCTAAATGAATACTGCGGAATTCTGAAACTCGCCATTGAGAAGACAATGCCTCCGTCGGCACCGGGTAGTCTGAAAGATTCACCAGATGTTGTCCAACTCCTAAAGCACTGTGACCTCCCGCCGGATACCGCTAATGCGGATCCCACACCGTAAATACCGTGTCATTACGTGCTGAGGGTTGCCTCTTGCGGGATAAACGCCATGGGGCTTAAGGGGGGCTCTCCGACGAGTCGGTGCCCCCGGGGCAATGCCGGAGGCCGTTGCCGTTAATACGATAAGGGCCGCGGCTTTCAGGGGCACCGGCAGGTGGCGCTGTCCTCGGCGGCGGCCTGAATGCATCAACGTCAAAGACCGGCCAATCCTCACATTCACCAGCCACCTGCTGCTCAGCCAGTAAGGCGATGCTCGACTGGGCGCCCATCGCATGGACCCTCGCCAACCTGTGGGACGCGATGCTGGATGCCGGCGACACGACCAGCGATGTGTGTTTCCGGGCGAAAAAGGGCGAGGCAATTCCTTTGAGATCAGCATAACCGCAGTCGAGGATGCCAAGGGCGACATTTCCATCCGGCTTGCCCCCGCGACCCTGAACGCGAACGGCGAGCTGAAAAGCATCAGGGGCAACACCATTGCGGTGACGTTCGTCCCGCACAACTTCGCGAAGCCGTTTCCGCGCCGCCCGCCGGCACCCAAGCCCGGCGACCCCGATGACCAAAACATTTACCGCCGCGGGGCTCAGAAGAGCGGTTAGCCGCCCCGACCACCTCGACGACATTCATTCAAGTTTGCCGGGCGAGAAGACGATCACCGTGCCCGCTCGTAGTTGGGCGTTCTAGCCGATTTCCGGTTCTCCCTCAGGACGCGCATGAGCACGTCTGCTTTTTGGGATGATGGTCTGGTTATCAAACATCTGCGATGAGGCGCAAAGCTCCGAAATCACTTGGTATGAGCGAGGCCCGGAACGTTACGCGACTGTCGATGGATCGATCGGCCGGAGGGTGGCCACGGTGACATGGGGCCAGCTCAGCCCATTAAAGTCCAGGATCACGCGCTGCGTGTACTGTAGCTGCAACAGAGGCTTGCCATCCTTGTCGGCGCCCCTCTCGATCCAGAAGACCGCGCTAACGCGGGGTGTGTTGGCATTGGGTCCGCCGGCGGGCGGCACACCCTTGCCGGCCAGGAAGGCAATATTGGCGGTGCCGCCGCCGACATCCGGCACGGAGCCTGGCAATGTCGAGTCGCTCGACAGGACCAGAACCACGGTTTCGGTAATGGTTTGATCCGCCAACACGTCGGTCAGGAAAAGGTTTGGGTTGTCGAGGTGGGCCTGATCTAGCTCGGCCACCCGCGTCAGATCAGTTCGCGAGTCCGTCGGCGTCGACAGATCCTGCTCGGCAAACGGGAGCAAGTCAGTGACGCCGTCATCGACGCTTCCGATCCGGAATGGCACGATAGAGGTCGGTTCGATCCTCGGCTCCGGTGCGGTGAACGAACGACCCTGCATGTTGATCGTGGTGCCGTGTGGAATAGAACCCATGCGCACTACGGTTTCAGATTCCCCGGGATTTTCTGTCTCGGGCACGTTGTTAAACACGCCGGGTTCGAAATGCTGACCAGTGTTGTCGAAACTATCATTGATCGTCTGCAAATAAGCTACCCCACCCAGGAATATATCTTTCTGCAGCAACCCTCTGTTGGCGATGCCCGTCGGACCGCTTATGTCGGTAAAGGACAGCGTCTCGTCGGTCATGTTTAGCTGCAGAAAGTGCGGCTGGTTGCCAAAGCCGGGGGTCACGTCGGGCTTGTTCGGCCGCCAGATCATGTTGAACCCCGGTCCCTTCCAAGTACGCTGGGCGTTTCCTGCTGGTTCGTCGCCACACAGTTCTCGCAGCAGGCCCAGGAAGTCGACTTCCGATATCGCTTTGGCAGTGGTCTTGGGTACTGCAGGCGCGCCGGAGTGCTTCTGATTGAACTTGAAATCCGTCTGTATGGGCATCTCAACTCCTCATGACACAGCAGGCCAATTTTTTCATAAAGCAGCTTCAGTAGTCGCCTTGTAGACCACTATAGGCTTGGTCAACTTTAATCGAAATGGACCGCTTTTCCCCTAGCGGTAGTCCATAAAATGACAGTAGATTTACGGTACGTCAACAAGATCTCATAAATATTTATCGCGTCGTGCCGATGCTCTATGAGCAGCGCGAAAATCTTCATCTCTATTATGTAATGCAAACCCATAAGTTATTGAAATTGTTTGTTTGATGACCCGAAAATGAGTCGCAGGGTGGTTATGAATCGACAGTTTATTTGACTTGTTTCTGAAGCGGCTGGAGACGCCAACCTGAACACGTGCCGGCAGATAGCGGTCCCGGTTCGCCAAGTCGCTGAAGTCGCTGAAGTCGCAGATGCCGTTGAGCTCCGGTAAGTTCAATCGACGTGCGGTTGCCGAGCTTGTTCACGGCTTCCAGCGGGTGTCTGCGCGCCGCCGGCGAGAGGGCAGCTGAATGTAACTGTCTATATATGCAATTATAAGAATCATATTAGTAACTTAGCTACATAGAATATGCTGAGCGATCTCGCGACTAGCACTCTAGACACAACGTTTGCTTTTGGCGGTAGGGCATTCCGCTGCTTGAGCCGTCGCAACAGAGGATCGGCTCTTCGGCGGCGATCATGACGAGCCAGATGGGTCAGCCTTAGGGGCCGCCGCGTCGGAACGATCGAATTAATACGCGTCGTGGATGCTCCATCACGCCATCTCAAAGAATAATTGACCTCCTTTTTTTAGTGTGATTTGCTAGATTCAAATACTTTGGTGCCTTAAGGGGGCGCAGAGGCTTGTTTGCCGAGCTGTTACAAGGAGAGCCCACCGACACGAGAGCGACAACGATGCATTGTTTCGGTGAGTTGTCGCTTCAGATGTGTATGTATGTGGCGTCAAAAGTTTTGAAGTGGCCAAGAGACTAGGGTAAGAAAGCTGGCGCAGATGCGCTGCATGGGAGGGTGGCATGTCTGAAGATATCAAGCTCGAGTCCTATTCCATTTCGGAGCTGAGAGAAGAACTTCGTTCGCGAGAAATCTTTGCGAAGCTTGCTCCCGGCGCGCAACCAGACGCAAAGGACGGAGCTACCAAATCGGTGCTAGCTTCTGCAGACTCCAAGGCCGTCGTCGCGACACTGTCCGCGAAGCAGAAGGGCATATATGGCGTCGATGACCGCAAGGACTACTATGAGTTTGTCGATGACCTCGAACGCACGCTTGCCGAAAGCGTGGCGGCGTTGTTTAGGGATGCCGGCGTAACATCCAATGGAGACGG
Organism: Mesorhizobium sp. M0626; assembly: GCF_040320665.1. Taxonomy (NCBI): domain Bacteria; kingdom Pseudomonadati; phylum Pseudomonadota; class Alphaproteobacteria; order Hyphomicrobiales; family Phyllobacteriaceae; genus Mesorhizobium; species Mesorhizobium sp. M0626. Next base: position 180,548 of record NZ_JAMYQD010000011.1, read on the forward strand.
GACGTCCAGTCTGTTTACTATTCCTCTTTCCCGATCACAGGGGGTCTGCGGCGGAGAGCGTTTCGCAGAACAGCCAACGGGAGCATTCTGTACGGGATTTCTCGTGGCACCGGACGTGATGGCCACTGCGGGACATTGCATCAACGAGGCGAACGTCGGCACAGTAAGGTTCGTTTTCGGGTTCCGGATGACCGACGCGAACAACACGACGCTGAACATTCCCGACAAGGATATTTACTCCGGCAAGGAAATGATCGGCTGGATGCTCAATACGGGCTCCGGCGAAGACTGGGCGCTTGTTCGGTTGGATCGGGCCGTTCCGGATCGCGCCGTGCTGGGGCTCCGTACGTCGGGGCGCATCGCTGACGACGCGCCTGTGTTCGTGATGGGACATCCATCGGGCCTGCCGCTGAAGTACGCTGATGGTTCGAACGTGCGCGACAACACAGCGCTTACCTACTTCATAGCGAATCTGGATACGTACGGAGGCAACTCGGGTTCGCCTGTTTTCGGCGCCGATGGTGTCGTCGAGGGGATCTTGGTTCGCGGCGGCACAGATTACGTGGCCAACGGGAACTGCTTCGTGTCGCTGGTTTGCCCGACGAGCGGCTGCCGCGGCGAGGATTGTACGAGAATTACCGAGATCGCCGAGGCGTTGTCGGCCTGAGAATCGCGGCTCGACGGCCCAAACTTCAGAGCCCAGTTCAGATCGATTTCCGCGGCGATCCGAAGGATCGTGCGTATGGGAGGGTGTCAATGACGAACGATATCAGGCGTCTCTTCATAACTCCTCCCATGGTGGTCGCCCGCCTTGGCAGCAGTACCTCTGCCGTGGAGGCCTATGCCTGGGCGGATGTGGACGTGCCCCGATACGACGGCAAGACTACGCTCGTTCCTGAGTGGACGCTCGCGGTCGAACCTGACGGCAGTCTTAGACCTTACATGCCGACGGATATCAGTTTTCGCGACGGCGACCGCATCCGGCCAGTCGCTCCTTTCTTTGAGATTTGGTCGAGCACTGGCGCAGAGGGTTCGGCACCGGACACCTGGGTCGATGCACCGCTCTCGGAGAAAATGCTCGGCGACAACGGATTTCAGCTGGCGGACGTCGTTCTAAGTGTCTCGGCCGCCAACCGTAAGGCCGCGAGGCGCGCGGGAAATCCGGCGCTTGTGTTCGGAACCAATACTCCGATGGAACTGACGGGCGCCGATCACGGCAAGCACTTCATCGAAGGACGCTCGCCTCCGTCCACCCGGCCGATGATTCCCGAAAACAAAAGCATTCCATTGGGCCATGTGCAGTTTCTCAGGGCCACGGGGAATGCGGAAGGACACCCTTGGTTCGGCGACGTCGACTTAGAGACGCTGAGGTTCCGCTTTTGGCCCGCGACGGGCAAATTCTACGGTCCGCCGCAGGCCGCCGAGACCCGGCCCGAACTTGGCCGTGATCAGCCTGCGGTTCGCAAGGAGAATGCGTTCCTGGACGATCAAGCGGGTTGGTACGGTGCGTCTACGCTCCCGATCGTGGCTCCTCCTGACACTTACGACTCGATCGACTCGAACACCGGATCCACTGGACCGTCGCTGGGAGTCGTGGACGACACCTGCGAGGTTCACTTCGAAGTACGGCTTGCTGGAGAAGCCGGGGAAAACATTCGGCCGGGACGTGCGGCTGCATTCGTGGCGCCGCCGGATTTCGCGCCGGACCGCAGGCCCTTTCTTTCGGTCGCCGACGAGTTCAACGACCGCTCGGGAGATTGGAAACGACGAAACGACGATATCAACGGGGAGGAACTGGACGCCTGGATCGAGGATTTCTTCGAACGCGTCTACGAAACCGTCTCTCTTTTCAATCTGGACGACTACGTCCTCAGACGAGCGATCGAGATACCGACGGCGGATCTGAAGCCCGACGACCTGGACAAGGGAAATCGGCCGAGACCGGAGTTTGCGCTCGGGGGAAGAGACCCGTTGCGCAATCCGATCTTTTCCCTCCCCGGTTCCACGCAGCAGCTGCCCCTGCCGCTCACCAGTCACGCCAGAATGCGGCATCGTGACCTGGCCGACCTTCAAGGCCTGGAAAGGCTTGTCGGCTCGACGCCAAATCGCATTCTCGACTTGGTGAGACCTCCGTTTTTCATCGGACCGGACGAGAGCCGGGGCGCTTCGTCCATGCAGATGCCTCCCTTTATGCGGCAGTCGAATGCAGAGCCGCTGACCGTCGTAGGCTGGCAGCATGAGCTCTTGAAGAAATGGGTCGCCTATACGCGGACCAAGCCCAAGGGCGTTCCGGCGCCCGTCACGGAGATCTCGGAGAAATCAGCGCGTCGGAAGGAGGCAGTTCTGGCATCGCTTGAAGGCGGCAAGAAGAAGGGATCACCTAGATGAAGATGCATGCCCAGGCAATTTCCGGCGGCCCCGATTACATGCGGTTCCGGTCGTCGGTCGGAGACCACATCCTGGTGGTCCCTTACTCGCGCTTGTTCGACGTGCCTCCGGAGCTGTCCGCTTCCTGGGATCGCGATGCGGAAGGAATCGACGATGTCGTGTCCGCGATGGGGGAGACAACGCCCCTCGAAGAAGAATTGTCGACGATCCCTTTGCCCGAGCCGCAAAGCATATCCCTGAACGTCTCGTCCTCGTGCAATCTGTCATGCGGCTACTGTTATGCAGACCGAGGAGGGTTTTCGGGCAAGCAGACCTCCAGGATGGATGCGGAAACGGCATTCCGGGCGATCGACGGACTTTTTTCACGCGCCGTCCACGACGCCCCGGTCACCATCGGATTTCTGGGCGGCGAGCCGCTGATGAACCGGAAGCTCGTACGCGATGCAGTGCAATACGCTTCGTTCATCGGCGCGAGCCGTGGTCTGGATGTGCGCTTTTCGATTACCACTAACGGTACATTGGTGACGGACGAGGATGTGGCGATGTTCAGATCTCACAGGTTCGCCGTCACGGTCAGCGTCGACGGGGACCGCGAGCGCCACGACGCGCAACGGCCCGACACCCGCGGCCGTGGTTCCCACGAGATCCTGGAGCGGAAACTGGCGCCACTTCTCGACAAGCCGGGTCTGGCTCAAGTCGCTGCACGGATGTCGGTTCGCCGGAACGGAACCGATCTGCAGAGCCAGTTCGATTCGGTGTTGGGAATCGGCTTCAAGGAGGTCGGAATATCGCCGTTGCGAAAGACTGCGGACGACAGCGGTTTCGGAGATGCCGACTATGTGGCTTACCTGTCAGATCTCGCTGGCGTTGCTTCAGGCGAGGTGGTTAGAGCGAAGGCCGGAATGCCGATCAGACTGACCAATCTGGTGATCGCTTTGAGGCAGATCCACCGGGGTTGGGCTTCGCCCTTCTCCTGCGGCGCCGGAGGCGGGTATTTCTCTGTAGGTGCCGACGGCAAGTGGTATGCATGTCATCGCGCCATAGGCGACGACGAGTTCGAGCTGGGCGATTCGTCCGGCATCGACCGAGATCGTAGAGCCGGATTTCTTTCGGCGCGTCATGTCCATAATCAGACCGATTGTCGAAGCTGCTGGGCTCGATACCTCTGTTCCGGCGGATGCCATCAGGAAGCGAGCACGCGAACAGTCGCAAGCTGTGACTTCGTGCGCGATTGGCTGACCTTCTGTCTCAAGACGTACTGCGAACTGACCGCCGCTCCTTACACTCGTTTCGAGCCCGCCTCTATCGGCGTAGTGGAGATCTGAATGTCATTCGACGAAGGCAAACTGCTCCCAAGAAATGTCACCGCACATCGGCGGCTCTCGAATCCCGCTACGGGAAAGCATCGAATAGCCGGAAATCCCGCCTCGTCGCGGCTCGAGTCCGGCGTCGGCAACTGTTATCCCGGGCTCGAATGCGATGTGCGAAATCTGGAGCGACGCTTTGTCCCTTTCATGGAGATGGACGCAGTGGCGGTGGTACGCGAAATTCGCCTGGTGAGTGTTGATCTCGGCGCGGCACTCCAGGCGGCACGTGCGGGCGAGATAACGCGCGAGGATTTCGAAGTGTACCAGACACTTTCCGACGACCTGGGGGATGGCGCGGCTGCTGTTGTCAGCAGGCTGGAGGGATCATTCGGGGTACTGGGGGAGTTGGCGTTCGACCTTTCCCAGCTGAATGACAAGAGCAACGGACCGAACAGAAGGCCTCCCGACAGCTGGACCGCGGTCCGGATGCTGACCGAGGGAGCGCCTCTGAAGGTCTCGTTCACGCGGGGCGACGGAACGGGGGTTACGCTTAATACGAAGCGGGAAAGATACCTCGACGACGAAGGCGCGTTGTCATCGATATTCCTGCCGGGCGAGATGAGCCAGTCGCTCTGTAGCCCGTGGACGCACGATTTCCGGGATTGCGGCTGTCATTATTGGGCAAGCAATCATCCAGATATCGTCCAGCCCGTCTATCCCGCCGGAGGGTCTGGTGCGCAGGACCAGAAGTGGACCGTTTCCGTGCCTTGGCAAAGGGCGGATCGCGTGGTCCGCGACGAACCGCCCCCATCGGCGGGCCCGTTCAGGCCCGATGGCGCGCTCGACCATCACGAGATCAACCACCGTTGGGAGGAATTGCATTTTGTCATCAACACGCGCGAGACGACCTCGCCGTTCCGCCCAGGAGTCGTGCATGGAGCTCCGCTTCCGAATAGAGCCGTGCTACTCAGGCACCTGCGGTACGCCGCCGGCGTCGAACTTGCGGTGGCTCACGAGTATCTAGCGGCCGCGTTCTCGTTCAAGCCTGACGGCGATCCGTCGCTCGCCGGAGACGACGCTCTCGCAGACAGCATACGGGCTGCTCGAGCGGAGATCATGCGTATCGCGATCGGGGAGATGAGACATACGCGGGCCGTCAACGACGTCATCCGCGCCATCAGTCCGCCCGGGGCTTTCAAGCCTGCGCTACAGGTCGCCGATGCGCTGCCGCGTCCCGGGGGCGGTCACCGCCCGGTGGTCCCAAGAGTAGCGTCCCGGGCCGCGATAGACGACTTTATCGATATCGAAGCGCCTTCGGCCGGAGTGGACGGCTTATATATGGACATTCTCGCGACACTGGAAAATCCGCCTTCGGACATGCCGGAGGGCGTCGCGAAGGAATGGGCCGAAGCCGTCAGCTCAATAATCGCGGAAGGCGAAGACCACTTCCAGACTTTTCTCGATATCAGGGAATGGCTGGGCGCTTACCAGGAGGCCAAGTACCTCAGGGACCCCGCGGCCACGCAACCTGATGCTGCTCAGCCTGACCATGTCGCTCTGCAAGCCGCGTATCTCGGCGTGCTCGACGACCTCCACACGGGCTATACGAAAGGTCGCTTCCAGGGTGCTACGGAGATCAACGAAGCGCGCCGGGATATGGTCGGCGCAGGCCTCAGTTCGTTGGCATCGGCTGTCGCGGCGGGGGGCTTCATCGTGGTATTCAACGTCGTAGCGGATCCGCGGTTCGCACCGATCTCGCCTCCATGAGCGGGTGACATGGGCACAGCTCGCAAACTGCTTGTGTTGGGCGGCGGGCCGGTAGGCCTGATGGCCACTATCTGCGCTCGTCGGAACGGAATGGAGGCGGAGGTCCGCAGCTCCGTCTGGCCGTCGCAGGGGGATGCAGCGACGCTCGAAAGCGTTCCGTCGCAGACCATGGCGTTGCTTGTCGAAACCGGCGTCTTCCCACGCTCTGTAGGAGTGGACAAGGTATTTACCGAACAGATGCGCCAATGGAACCGGATCGGCCCTTCGCGGAAGATGACGACGGGGCGCGTTCACCTAAGCCGTCCGGAACTCGATATTGCGCTTCTCGAACTAGCAGAAAGTCTCGGGGTCGTACTCACGACGGAACGGGTCGATCGGAATACAGCGCTGGAACACGCAGAAGACGGAGAGACGGTCTTCGACGCCTCGGGGCGGAGCAGCGTCACCGCTTCGGCTGTCAGCAAGCCGCGCAGACCGATCGTGGGTCGCCAATGGCTCTTTGAGACAAACGAGGCGACGGTCGCCACTTTCGGGATCGGCGCGGGGAAAGGCGGATACTTCTACCGCATGGGCAATGCCCATCGGATCTGCCTAGGCGTCGTCGGCAACGGTGCGTTGATGCGCAGCGCCTGGCCGGAAGTTCGCGCCGAAGTGGCCGAGACCGCGGCATGGCTTGTCCACGACCTGCCTGCGGAGTTCGCTGAAATCGGGCGCTCCGGAGCCACGACGATGCAATGGTCGAACGGCCGTCGGGAACCGCTGCAGATCGGCGATGCCGTCATGGCACAGGACGCATTGTCGTCCCAGGGGCTTGCGGTCGGGCTGGTTGACGCGGTCCAGTCAGTGCTTGCCCATCTCGGCCGCCCGGCGACTGCTTTGCCCGCTGACCGCAGCCGAACGATTTCCAGCGGGCGTTCGCTCGTCGCGGAGATCGTAGCGATGTCATCCTTTGCGGGCGATCCGCTCTGGGTCGAATACCTCGAGTTCTTGGACGGCGACGAATGGAAGATCGGTAATCCGACGCGGACCGGTATGAGTACGGTCTACCCGGGATAAGGCCTTGGCCTGGCCAGCTAGTAGTCTCGGATTCGCGGTCGGTTGCGCCGCTGGGACGCGACGGGCCGGGAGCCCACGGCGATATCAGATAGGGGAGTAGGAAATGGCACCGGTTCACAAGGCGATAGTTTCCAACAATCTAGCCCTTCGGGCCAAATATGGCGCGGCAGGTGCCGCCGCCATCTACATCGCCTTGGGTCGAATGGTCGCTCATGACGCGACGCGGGGACTTACGACGCAAGTCTTTGATATAGACAACCTGGCCCACATGACGGCGGTGCATGGCAAACCGGTCATCGGTCCCAAAGACGAGCGGGGAGCGAAAGAGGCCGTCGATGCCATTCACGGATCTCTCGCGTGCGATTACATCATGCTTCTCGACGGTCCGGACATCATTCCACATATCGAACTCAATCCCATTTCCGGCATCATGGACCGCGACAGAACGATCCCGAGCGACCTGCCGTACGCGTCGCCCAGCCCTTTCAGCAAAGTCGCCGCCAACTTTCTGAACGTGACAAGGGTGGTCGGCCGACTTCCCGCATGTGTCGGCGAAATGAACCATTTGATCCTTGTCGGCCTGATCGACAAATGCATCGCTCACGCGCCTTTGCCCTCACAGACCTTCAGTCCTTTTTTCTCGATAAGTGCAGACATATGGCAGATATCCACCCAACTTAGCCTGAACGCCGTTTTCGGCAGCGCCGCTGGCCTGTACCTGTCCGGACCCAGCGGTCATAACCTTATCGATCCGTCGCTCGTCAGCAAAGCGCACTTCATCAACTGCCATGGAAACTCCGGCGACTTCCGTTTCTACGGCGAAGATGCTGCCGGCGCATTCAGCGATGCGATGGATTCCAGCAAGATACCCCCGGGCGCTATAAGCCCCGGCGCCGTCGCAGCCGCTGAATGCTGTTACGGCGCTCAACTCTACAATTATCTTCTTCTCGGAAGAGCGAAACCGATCTGCATGGATTACATGATGCAGGGGGCCGCTTCCTTTCTCGGTTCGACAAACGTGTCCTACGGGCCCGCTTCGTCGAACGGGCAGGCCGATCTGATTTGCCAGGTCTTTATCCAACGGGTGCTCGGCGGCGCGTCTTCGGGGCGAGCCCTGCTGCAGGCTCGCCAGAATTTCATCCTGACACAAGTGATGTCCATTGCCACCAATCTCAAGACGATCGCACAGTTCCTGCTGCTGGGTGATCCTTCGATATGCCCGGCGACAGCCGAAAAAGCACTGGTGGACGGGGGCGTGGCGGTTCCGAAAACGATGGCCATTCCGGCAGACGAAGCGAGCGAAAGGAAATCGCGCCGGATCGCGCTCGCCAGTCAGGGAGAGTCGATCGCTTCGGCCGCGACCCGCCCCGGAAGACGGTTGAGCGGTTCGTCGCCAGCGGTAGCCCGCTTCACGGAGATCGCGCGCGCACAAGGCATGTCCAATGTCGAGGTCTTCAGCGTCACCGGGGGGCCTGCCTTCCAGGCAGCAAAAGCGGCTATGAAAGGCGACCGTAGAGTCGTCGTGGCGACGAAGGAGACGGTTCACGATGTGAAAGACAAGTTGGACCGAAATTTCGTTACCTATCGCGTGCTCATCGGGCATATAATCGACGACGGCCTATTCAACGTCGAAGAATGCGAAAGCAGGTAGCGATATGAATTTCGAACGCGTGACGATCACTGGGAAAGTGACTTCGGAGCGTACCGATATCGGCTCGAAGAGCGAACGCGACGCCGTCGTTCTGGAGACCGACGAGGGTCAAAAGTTTGTGCTCCAGAGGCAAACCGGGCCTTCTTACGGAGACCACGCACTGGATAAGCTGGTGGGAGAAAAGATTACTACGAATGGCTTCGCCGATGGTGACACGCTTATCATGGAGGATTGGGAGGTGTCGCGTTAGGCCACGTGTCGTCCTAGCTCGAAGCTGGGCGCACTTACGAAGTCGGTCCCGCAATAAGCTTTCGCAGTTCTGCGATACCTGGCGCAAACGCGCAGACTGCGCCGGTGGCATGCACCCAATTGCTGTCAAGCAACGTTCGCACGTGACCTTGATCCGCAACTTTCTCACCAAAGCACGGCCCGGCGCTACACGCACGCCGACCAGAGGATCTATTCTCGGCGACCGCAGCGGAGCGAACGTGGCGTTGTCGTGTAGGAACGGATCGTCGCGCGGATTCACCTTGCGGATATGCGCGAAGTAAGAACAGGAATAGCCTTCTTGATCGCCCGGGCCAGGTCGTTGCTGGCGTAAAGTGGCAACTGGTATTGATGGGCTGCTGCAATTGGATCTACGATGGCGTGACCTTCAACCTCCTTCGCCACACAGGTGGCCGGGGATCGGGTGTGTTGCCTGGCCCCAACCATTAACCGTGAGGCCACTGCCAACAGCAGCTATCATCATCTTACATCAGACAATCGTCTCCTGAGCAGCGGGCGGCAGAGTTGTGAAGACGCAGTTGCCCTTTGCTCCTACTGTGCATAGAAGCCATTTGTGTTGGGGCAAATGTATGAAAATCTGAGTGCGGGGCGCGTGCGGTGGGATCAAAATTCGAAAAACTAAATAAATTGCGAGAGTCTCTGCTGGACGCAAATCACGATTTCCGCGCTACTACCCAATTGTTCAATAGCCTGGATGTCGCGAAAATTGATCGCGAAATGGCTCTCGCAGGTCGTGGAACGCAGCGGGGAGAGGCGAACCAACCTCCGAAGGCGGCCAAGACTTTCGACGATGTTGAGCACATGGTGATCGAGAGGGTCGAGGACGAAAAGAAGGCCGCACACCACACCCTCGAGGACAGCCTACAGCTTCTGTCCGGACGACTGGCTGGCCTCGACTTTGAAGAGCAGTTTGGTCTGATCCGTCAGGCGAACGCCGCCAGTGTTTCCGATTTCAAGGCCTCGATCGCGGTGGGCCTGGACGAACTTCACGGCCTGCGCAAATCGCTCAACGATGCGGAGAAGGAACACGACTGGTTCAAACAGAAGCACGGGCTTGTCCGCGCTGTGAGGGTTCAGCACGGCGCGGCCCATGTTTTCCGAGTCTCCCTGCTAATCTTCCTGTTCCTCATCGAAACGGCGATGAACGGAAACTTCCTTTCGAAAGGAAATGAACAGGGGTTCTTTGGCGGGCTCCTCGAAGCCGCCGCGTTCTCGTTTTTGAACATCGGCGCCGCTCTGCTTTTCGCAATATTCTGTGCACGCCTGGTGACCCACAGATCGTTTTTCGTCAAGCTGATCGGCGCGCTGTCGATAGTGGCCTATATCGGCTTGGCATTGACCATAAACTTGGCGCTTGCGCACTACCGCGAGGTTAGCGGGTCCTTTGTGGACGGAGCTGGCGTCGAGGTCGTGCGCAGCATGCTCGCCAATCCGGCTGGCCTTATGGACGTGAAATCCTGGCTTCTGTTCGGCATCGGTCTCATGTTTTCGATTTTTGCATTTATCGACGGCTGGTTCGTTCTCGACCCATACCCAGGCTATGCGGGTGTCGAAAACAGATTGGTCGCTCGCAGGGAAGACTACATCGAGCGCAAGAGCGAGCTCATCGAGGCTCTGCAAGAGGTGCGCGATGAGCACAACGAGAAGGTGGAGGACATCGTCAAGCGGCTGGGGAGCAGACGCAGGGAGCATCGGGCGATCATCGATCATCGGTCGAGGCTGCTGACGCTCTTTGTGCAGCATCAAGACCAGCTGGAGCGAGCCTGCAACCAGCTTCTCGCAAAGTACAGGGAGGCCAATATCCAGGCCCGCACAGAGCCAGCGCCAAAACATTTTGCCACGCCCTACAGACTCGAGCGCATAAAACCCCTGATATCGTCCGACGATGAATGGAGCGAGAAGGACCTAGGCGCCTCAATTCGTGACGCGCAGGAAGAACTCAACGCTCAGGTGCGGCTCATCGGGCTGGAATGCGAGCGGGGGATCGAACAGTACCGAGATCTCGACAAGCTTCATCCGGACAGCGTGAATGGCTAGGCGGGGCCGCAGAAGAAAGAATGGCAGTGGCGGCACCATTGTGGCAGCAGTTGGATTGGCCGTGCTGTCGGCTGCGATGCTGGCCGGTTTTGTTTGGATGTGGTCGAGATCCGGGAAGGACCAAATCGACGCCAGCACGAATTGCCCGTTGGGCGGTCCTGTAAGCCTGACGGCGGTCTTGATCGACGCCACCGACCCGATTTCGCCAATAACCATGGCCGATTTGAAGAATGAATTCCGTAAGACCATTGGGCGCGTCGAGCCCGGCGGCTATCTGAGGATATTGACGCTGGGCCCGACCCCCGGCGACCTGACTGTCATGTTTGATGGATGCAACCCGGGCGATGGCTCGACGGTCGACAGCTGGACGAACAATCCGTCCCGGCGGCAGAAGAAATGGGAAAATGCATTCGAGGACCCTCTGACGAAGCTTCCCGACCAGATTCCCAATGGAGAATCCGCTAGCCAATCTCCAATCATGGCCGGAATTCAGAAAATAAAACTGTCATTATTCGATAGCGGTTTGGCGAAAGAGAAGACCGCAAAGCGAATAATAGTCGTGTCGGATATGATTGAACATACGGCGCTGTACTCACAATATCGTTCGGGTCTCGATTATCAGAAGTACCTTGATAGTTCGGCTGACAGGACCTACGGGACATCGCTTGATGGCGTGGGGGTTACGATACTCTATGTCGATAGGGCGAAGAAGCCATTTGGCTCTTTCGAACATGCAGAGTTCTGGACCCGGTGGGTTCAAGGTCATCATGGCGAGTTTGAGAAGCTGGTAGGGTTGGAGGGGTTAAACTGATGGCCAAGAAGCGAGGGGAGTCCTTCTTGGGACATCCGAGCCTGCCCCTTGTCGTCTTTGCGACACTAACCCTGGGCGGCTGTGTGTTCATCGCAATAGCCAAGCTGTCGGGCGTAGACCCGATAATGGCGGCGAGCGCACCGGTATGCCTGATGCTCATCTATCTTGCCGCGTCCGTCTTCACCGGCAAGCTGCGGCTCCACGATGAGCAGACTGGCGACAATCTCTACTACATGGGTTTCCTGTTTACGTTGACGAGTCTCGGCGTATCGCTGTTTCAGTTTGGTTCCGAAGGATCCACCGACACAATCGTGAGGAACTTTGGTATCGCGGTGACGTCGACGATCACGGGCATTGCTCTGCGGATCTTTTACAATCAGATGCGCCGCGATCCTGCCGACATCGAACGGACGGCCAGGCACGAACTCGCGGATATGACGCGTCGTGTAAGAGCTGAGATGGAAAGTGTAACCAGGGAATTCGCTGACTTTCGCCGCGTCAGCAATCAGATGTTGGAGGAGGGTTTTGCCGAAATTGCCGTTCAAGCGGAGCGGAACGGAGAGCACATAAGATCGGCGCTGGATAAAATCGCGATGGAATCGATCAAACCGGTTCAGGAAGCCTCGGGAAAGCTCAGCACCGCTTTGAGCGACAATTTTGGGCAGATCGAAAGTCAGTTCTCGTCGATCGCACAGCGGGTCGAGGCGGCAGCCGATCTGCTCGACAAAGCCAACAGCTCAATGTCGTCTTCAGTTGGTAGACTGGGTGAACAGGCCGACAGCGTAGCCACCAAGTTGGAAAAGGTTGTCGTCCCTGATGAGGTCCTTAAGAACGATCTGGCGCCGATGGTAAAACTCCTTGGCAGCGCTGTCGCTCAGTATGCTGTCAAAACAGAGACGGCTTCGCAGGAACAGCAAGCCCGCATGGCTGGCATCGTCGATGCTGTGGCAAAAGTGGCGGCAGGTGTGGAAAGGGCTGTGGCAGCCGCGGAGCAAACAGCGGAGAGCGTCCAAGCGCAACAGCGCTTGACCCAGGCGCTTGCTGCAGTGGTGCAAAAGCAAAGCAAGGACACCGGAGACCTTGTCGCAACCCTGGCAGGAAGAACCCTTCACGCGCCGAAGCCTGCCCCCCCTCTCAACGCACCTATCGCGATAGAACAGCCGCGGACAGATATGGCCGCAAATGACACCGTCGAGAGCGCACCGATCAAGGTCGAGCCTGAGCCCCAACCAGACGCTTTCCAATCTCTGGGAAGCGAGCCTCCTGCAGAACGAACGGAACCGCCTAAGCGAACCAGTTGGTGGGGCAGGTGAGTGACGCTGGCGGGACTTCGGTCGCCTTCGAGCGCAAGGGTTACGGCCGCGGTTTGATACTGGGCCTAACCATGGCCGAGACAATGCTCCTTTTGGTGTTCTGCCTGCTGCTTGCTGCCGGTGCCATCATTGGCAAAAAGCAGAAGGAGACCGATGAGGCGGTGAGAGCAGCTCAATCAAGCAAGGAAAATGCGCAAAAGCTCGATGCTGAAAACAAGCGGCTTCTGGCTCAGATAAAAGCGGTGTTTCAGCCCGCGAGCGGACGAGCCCTTCCCGACGAAGAATGGCGCGAGCTGGTCCTGGCCAAGGATGCTGTTAAGTCGGTCAGGGAAGCAGGGATTTCCCTGGAGGAGGCCGTGCGAAATGCCCCTGTCGCGAAGGTCCTTGCGGACAACGACATAAGCGTTGATCAGGCCAAGGCCATGGTAGATGCGGCGAAGGTCTTGAAAGAATTTGGTTACATTGGCACCGACAAAGGGCTGCAGGATCTGACTGATGCGCTCAAGAAGGCTGCAAAGCCGGCGCAGGCAGCAAAACCTCACGATTGGCCGCCGATCATTAGTCTCAGCGAACTGGATGGCTATAATTTCGATACCGGAAGCGCAGAGCTCTCGGATCCGTTCAAAACAAAGTTGCGCGATCTTTCAAAGACAATCGCGGGCATTGCAACGTCGTACGGTGTCGACGTGATTGAGGTCATCGGACACACGGATGAGCAGGCAATGGCGGGCGAATTCTCCAACATGGACAAGGGGCTCCAACCGGTTTTGTCGGGCAAAGTGGAAATTGGCTCGCTCCATCCAGCAGACAATGCCGGCCTTGGGCTGGCGCGAGCGATTTCCGTGACGAGCATCCTCAGCGACATGCCCGAATTGAAGGGGTTCACGATTCTGCCGATGTCCGGCGGTCAGCTCATATTGCCCGGCGATCATCTCACTGACGGAGCGCAGATGGGCGATGTGAGGGCTCGAAGACGCATTGAGATTAGGGTGAGGCAGCGGTCCAAATTGGCGCCCGTTGGTGGCGCCAAGCCATGAATGGCGATGGAACACTGGCGCTTTAGCCGGTACGGCAGTTGAGTTGGGGGGATTGGCGCATGGGGTTTTACGTTCGAAAATCGATCAGTGCGGGACCATTCCGCTTTAACTTCTCGTCCGGCGGGGTAGGCGCTTCCGTCGGCGTGAAGGGCCTCCGCATCGGCACTGGGCCACGAGGCCACTATATCCACGCGGGCGTCGGTGGTCTCTATTATCGAGGCACCTTAGGCAAGGCCGGCGCGAAGAAGGTAGCCCAGCTCTCTCAAAACCCGCCTGCACCGCAACCCCGTCCACAATCCTCGCCCCCGGAATACGTCTCTGACGGCGTCGTGATGAGAGAAATCGAGTCCCGCGATGTGGTGGAGATGCGGGACGAGACATTTGCCAGTGTGCTCGATGAAATCAATGCGCGGCAATCGCAGACGCGGCTGTCGGTAGCGCTCGCGGTTCTGTTCGGGATAGGAGGCTTCCTCGTGGGAACCAAGATCGGAGGTGCCGCACCGGTTCTGGGCATAGGTGCCTTTGTGCCGGGTATGCTTCTTGGCAAATGGTTTGACAGCTACAGCCGGGTGAGCGTCCTCTACTATGATCTGGAGCAAGACGCGGAGGCTGCCTACGGGCGACTTGTCACCGCCTTCGATACCCTCACTCGCTGCGCAGGAAAATGGCATGTCGCTGCTGGTGGCAAAATAGAGGACCTGACGGCTTGGAAGCGCAACGCCGGCGCGACGATGCTGGTCGACAAAAAGTCGACGACGCTCGAGAGCACATTGCCGAAGGTTGTTCGCAGCAACGTGACGCCACCTTCGCTCCATGTCGGCCGGCAAATCCTTTACTTCATGCCTGACCTAGTCCTGGTGAAGGACGGAAACCGATACGGCGCCGTTGGATATGGAGATCTTCGGACGCAATTTGCTCCGACCAATTTTATCGAGACCGGCAAAGTTCCATCTGATGCTGAGATCGTGAGCTACACCTGGGCTCATCCCAACAAAAACGGCGGGCCCGACAAACGCTTCAAGGATAATCGGCAGATCCCTGTCTGCCTCTACGAAGCCTTGCGGCTTTCTAGCTCGTCCGGACTTAACGAGCTGGTGGAATTTTCCAAGACAAACGTCAGTCAGCCATTTTGCCAGGCTCTATCGGCGCTCGCGCAATTGCATCGAAGCTCCGGCCGCCAATCCATATCGCTAAATGCGCATTCAAGGGAGTGATGGTCGGCGATGGCTCAAAGCACGGCAGGTCAGCAAACGCCTTCGCACGGGATCCCATCGCTATCTCGATCCAGCTTGCTCCCCCATGAGCAGTTGTCGAGATACCAACGCGCTTCTTCGCAGGATGAAATCTGCGTGCAAAAGCGGCGAGGTTGGCATGAGTAGCTCTGTGCTACTTGGCGACGGCTGATAAGTCCAAGTGGGCTTTTGGTTGGGTTCGAAGCTTCGGCATGCTTTTCGCGCCAATCCCAAGGGTTGTCGAAAGTCCCAATCCAGATTCCAACCTTAGCAGTTTCAGCATTAGCTTGCTGTTGCGCATAGGCGCCGTGGCTATAGCGGGGCCAGTCCAAGGCTCGGCCATGTTCGACCATCCAGGACGCGACGCTGACACCGTCCGCGCGCCGGCAATCACCGACGAAGCGACGGTACCGATCCCATGAAACAAATGTGCAGTGGACAGGCCGCGAAGCCGCAAGGAAATTCGCCAGTGCTTCGGCGGCCTGGCGCCCGCAGGGGTATTGATGTCCGCTTGCGTCATTGCAGTATTGGCGGCTTTCGGGTGCATCGATGCCGTTGAAGCGGATACGCTGCCCGTGGATCTCTATCGTGTCTCCATCAACCACCGATGCTATGCCGACGATCGGCGCCGGTGTCGACCCGGTCGAGTTTGCTATATCGAGACCATCTAACTGGTCGCCCGGGCCCGTAAAATAGTGCGCGACGTAAGCAGCCAAGGCTACCACGATCATCAGGATCAGGCGCAACGGCACCCTTGAAAAGAAACGTCTGCGAACGGTTGTTCCCTTGCCGCGTCTGGGTCGCGCGCTGCGACGATGAGAATAGCGATCGCTATTCAATTTCTGATCCTTTGTGAAACGCTGGCCGCATGATTTCTAACGTGCCTTTCCCCTCTTTGCGGGCGCTTTCTTCGGCGCCGCCGCTTTGCGACCGAGGCCCATCGACTTTGCTAACTTAGAGCGAGTCGCCGAATAGTTAGGCGCCACCATGGGGTAATCTTTTGGCAGGTCCCATTTTTGACGATAGGCATCGGGTGTCAGGCCAAAATGTGTGCTCAGATGTCTCTTAAGTGACCTGAATCTTTTGCCGTCTTCGAGGCAGATGATGTAGTCCGGCGTGACCGAGCGCTTGGGGTTGGCTGCAGGAACCTGGGTCGGCTTTTCCGGTTCAACTGGCTGACCGATGCGCGTCAAGGATGAATTTATGCTCGCAATGAGGTCGGGCAGGGCAGAGACAGGCACTGGATTTTTGCTTACGTAGGCCGCAACGATGTCGGCGGTAAGCTCGATCAGTGTGCCGGGGGTATTTTGGATTTCGTCAGCCAATTCATAGCTCCGTAATTTGTCAATATAACACCCCTCTATTACTTATCCGTCGAAAAAACCAGCCGCCTCCAACGAATGAAAGCCCTCCGCATTCAGTGCATCGTCTTCATGGACTACCTGAAGCACTTAAGACGCTAAGGACGCCAGTGGTAGCCACCCTTTTCTTGAACCCGGTTGACGACAGGAAGCGTGCCGCGACCAAGGGCAATCAATCCATGCAACACGCGGTGGCGAGGTTCGCCCAATGTTTGAGAGGCGCTTTCTCTGTATGACCGAGAAAGCGGCTTGAGCGTAGCCGATGGATGGATTTAGAGTTGGAGAGAGCAAGGATCGCAGCTATGACATTTTCGAAAGATCCGCCCAAGGGTAAGCCAAAGGGCGGTGTTGCTGACGGGAAAGGTAAGGGATCGGACCGAGCCCCAACTGCAGGGGCCGTGCGATACCGCAACGGATTCTCCATGTCGGACAAAGACATGATCGACGCAGCTATCTATGGCAGCAGGGAGAGAGAACCCTCGTCAGATAGTGATTAACTAGGTGGTCTGGGCCAGAGCATAATAACTTTTCGCCCATATCGAATGTCACAATACTAAACGTTTTACCGCGTTGACCGCAGTCGTTTGAAGTTGAAAACGGCTGTTTTTTCTTGCGCGACCTCTTACGCAGGCTCTAAGTGGTCCGCCTTGTAAGGGGTGTAAGTGTTGGACGTTAAACAGTCAGTCTTCCAAAGCGATCTCCCTCTAAAGGAGAAGCTCGAGCGCGCCAGGATGGAGTTGCTCGATCTTTCCGCCCGAAATCGACTTTTGAATGTGCCGCGGTTTTCCAAGAGCGCGAAGACGATCGACATCGTCGACGAGAAGTCGTCCGAAATCTATCGATTGCTGGTGACCGAAGGAAAAGCTTTTACCTTCCTGGCCGGCAAGCCCGATAGGCCGAAAGCAGGCCACGACGGAAGCAGCCCCACAGACGAGGAAATCGACTATTCCCCCGTCGCTCTCGCTCAGCCTGAGGACGAGGAAGTCGACAATAGAGGGGTATCCGCGCGACACTCAGACACCAAGCTGCAGACGCGGATGACCCCAACTGGGCTGCAGCGGCGGCTCCTTGATCTCTACCATGATGCCCGCACACTCGAGGAAGAGCAGGGCGTCAATATCCTCTTTCTGGCCCTTGGAATGCTGAAGTGGATTGACCCGAACAACAAAGAAAACATCCGTCAGGCTCCGCTCATTTTGGTGCCGGTTCGGCTTGAGCGAGGGGCCGCTGGAGAAAAATTCCGGCTGCGAGCTCGGCCGGAAGATCTTACCGCAAACCTCTCCTTGGAACTCTATCTCGACCGTATACACAAGCTCGCTCTGCCGCGTTTTGAGGTGGGAGACGACTTCGATGTCTCGGCCTATCTCGATGCCGTTGCCGATGCCGTGGCGACCAAAGAGGGTTGGGAGGTGCTTGCCGACGATATGGTGCTCGGCTTCTTCTCGTTTGCGAAGTTCTTGATGTACCGTGACTTGGATCCGGATCTCTGGCCGGATGGCACAAAGATTATCGAACAACCCAAGATCCGCTCGCTTCTTTCAGACGGTTTCGAAACACGCGATCCGCTGATGTCGGACGACATTGCGATTGATCCGCATATCGCGCCCGCCGAAATGTTGCATATCGTCGACAGTGACAGTTCTCAGACACTGGCGATCCATGACGTCAGGAAAGGTCGCGACCTCGTTATCCAGGGTCCGCCCGGGACAGGAAAATCGCAAACAATCGCAAACATTATCGGGTCGGCCATTGCCGACGGAAAGACCGTGCTTTTCGTGGCCGAAAAAATGGCCGCACTCGAGGTCGTGAAGCGACGGCTTGACACGGCTGGGGTGGGGGACGCCTGCCTCGAGCTCCATAGCAACAAGGCGAACAAGCGCATGATGCTGGAGGAGTTGCGGCGCACCTGGCAACTCGGCTCGCCTCGGGGACAGCTTCCTTCTTCGCTGACTGAGCGCTTGCTGGAGGCTCGCGATAAACTCAATGCACATGCTGCACGAATGCATGTTGCGTTTGGAACGTCCGAACTCACTCCGTACCAGGTTCTTGGCCAGCTAACCCGACTAAGGCAGAGTGGACAAAAACCAGTTGATATTGAACTTGAGGATGCCACCACTTGGACGAACGACGGTGTTTCGCAACGTCGAAAGCTGCTCGATGAGGTCTCTCAGCGGATCAACGAGATCGGCTTGCCGATCCACCACCCATGGCGGGGAGTTGGCCTGGATGTCGTTCTTCCAACGACCATTGAGAGGCTCGTCGCACGCATTGCGTCGTTGCTGGATCAAGCCAAGGCTCTGCACGCCAAATTGGTCGATATTGCTGAGCGGATCGAGGCCGAGCCCCCGCAAGTTCTCAGCGACAGCGGCGAGATAGAAGATCGCGCGGAACTTCTCGCTTCCGCACCTGGGCTTCCTGCTGAGGCGCTAGTCTCGCCGGTGTGGGATGAACGTCCAAAAGACATTTCATCGCTTCTGTGGACAGGAACGGATTTCGCGCGCAAGTCTGAGGAACTGTCGGAGCAGTTGGCGACGACTGCTGTCGACACGCCAATGGAAGGTCTCGAGACAGAGCTTGCAAAGCTTCCCTCGGAATTTCCGAAAGATGGTTTCCATCGTGCGCGACAGCTGACCGTGCTGCTCCCACGCTTGACGGAAGAAGCTGAGCGCCTGAATCAGGAACTCGGATCGGCGATATTACCAGACACGCTTGCGGGACTTCTCAGGCTAGTGGTCACCGGCGAGAGAGTTGCGGCAGCCCCCGATGCAAGCCCTGAGGCATTCGCAGCCACAGTTTGGGACTCCGGGCTTGAACAGGCAGGCGACCTTGCCGACAGCGTAGCGACGCTTGAGGCTGCCAAAGCCGACCTTCAGGGCAAGGTTGTTGACGCCGCGTGGAGCACCGAGGTGGCCGCGGCACGGCAAGCGCTCGCCACACACACCGGGATATTAAAAGCTTTGAACGGCGACTACCGTCGCGCCACTGCACTTGTGCGGACTATTGTGGTCGACCGTAGTGCGCCTGCGACGCAGATAGTGGGTCTCCTCGACCTTTTGATGAAGGGCCAGGCGGCCGCAGTAAGAGTCCGCGAAGGCGACTCCTTTGGCCGCTCCGCCTTCGGGGCAGATTGGCGTGGGGAGCGATCGGCTTCCGCGCCACTGCTGGCGCTAGTGGAGTGGATGCGCACTTTACGAGGGCTAGGCTCGGAACCTCGGATTATCGCCGGCCGGATGGCGGAACGCTCCGAGGCCGGTGCGCGTGCAGCGCGAGTTCGCAAGGTTATCGAAATCGGTCGGCCGATTATCGAAGGTTTCTGGAACGATCTCGGCCATCTCGCGTCATCCATGCTAGGTGATGTGGCTTCCGCTGAGCGGGCCTCACTGCAACTGATGGAAGCGAAGGCGAGCACGGTAGCTCAAGCCGATGATGCGTCACGACAGGTTCTGACTGACGTTCCGGATCTGATCACTGAGCGGGTGGAGCTACTGCGCCGACTAGGCAGACTACAAGCGCTTGCTCAAGAGATCGATGCCGGGGAAAGCCTTGGTAGGTTCGCATTCGGCTCGTCGTGGTTCGGTCGAGGATCGGATTGGGCCGCTCTCACGCAAGCCGAGCTTTGGCTGAGAGAAAATGGCTCAATCCGACATTTGGCTGCGCGGTTACCTGAAAGAAAAGAGATCGCAAACTCGGCTCGTTCAGCACGGGAAGCGACCCAGGCGGCAGCGCAGGAATTGAAGGCGCTTTCAAGCGATTTGAAGGCCGATGCTCCCTCGTTGTTTGGAGTAGACGATTTTCCAGACATCGCGATAGGTGAGGTCGTTTCTCGACTACAGGGTTGGCTCGATCATCAGGAGCAGCTCTCGAAATGGGTTGCCTATGAAGAGCGATCCGAAACAGCTCGCAAGGCTGGAGTGGGACAGTTGATAGACGGTCTAGCCAACGGCCAGATTACAACAGGATCGGCACGATCAGTTTTTGACATGGCCTACTACGAACGAATGTTTCTGGCGATGGCGACCGATGAGCCGGAGCTGGCAAGGTTCGACGGGGAACTGCATTCCAGGGCTGTACGTGACTTCGCAGATCTGGACCGCCAGCGCATCAAGGCCGGCGCCATCGAAGTGGTGACGGCCCATCACCGGAAAATTCCTTCAAGAGACGGCGGAGCTGGACCTGTCGGACTGCTTCGTTCTGAGATGGCGCGCAGACGAGGCCACATGCCCATTCGGCAATTGATGCAGAAGGCAGGGCCCGCCATTCAGGCACTCAAGCCAGTGTTCATGATGAGCCCGCTTTCGGTGGCGCAATTCCTGTCGCCCGGCCGGATGTCCTTCGATCTGCTCGTGATGGACGAGGCATCTCAGATCCAGCCTGTGGACGCGCTTGGCTCGATCGCCAGGGCCAATCAGGTGGTCGTCGTTGGCGACGAACGCCAACTGCCACCCACGACATTCTTCGCGAAGATGACAGGCTCGCAGTCTGACGATGACGAGGGCGAGGGCGCGCAGGTCGCCGACATTGAAAGCATCCTTGGACTGTTCACGGCCCGCGGCTTGCCGCAGCGTATGCTCCGCTGGCACTACCGTAGCCGTCACCAATCTCTAATCGCCGTATCGAACAGCCAGTTCTACGAGAACCGGCTTTTCATCGTTCCAAGCCCCTATACCCAAGAGGCGGGCATGGGGTTGCGGTTTCATCATGTGCCGGAGGGGGTCTTCGATTCCGGCGGAACAGGAACCAATCCGGTAGAGGCGAGAGCAGTAGCCGAAGCAATCATCCGTCATGCGAAGGTGAACCCGCAAGAGACTCTAGGCGTTGCAACATTTTCGGTTAGCCAACGCCGCGCGATCCAGGATGAACTCGAAGCGCTGCGGCGATTAAATCCCGATACGGAGGAGTTCTTCCACGCTCATCCCAGCGAGCCATTCTTCGTCAAGAACCTCGAGAATGTTCAAGGCGATGAGCGCGACGTGATCATGATCTCAGTGGGGTATGCCAAGAATGCGCAGGGATACATGGCCATGCGTTTCGGCCCTCTTGGTGCGGAAGGCGGCGAGCGTCGGCTCAACGTACTCATAAGCCGCGCCAAGCGCAGCTGTGAGGTATTTGCGTCCATCACAGACGAGGACATCGACCTGGAGCGTGGCAAAGGGAAAGGCATCTTCGCCTTCAAGCTCTTCTTGCACTACGCGAGAACAGGGCGAATTTCGCTTGCCCAAGCCACGGTTCGCGAAATGGATTCAATCTTTGAAGAACAGGTAGCCAAGGCACTGATCGAAAAGGGTTATCAGGTTCATGCTCAGGTGGGCATTGCCGGCTTCTTCATTGACCTCGCGGTTGCGGATCCAGAGAGGCCGGGCCGCTATATACTCGGCATTGAATGCGATGGCGCAGAATATCATTCATCTCGCTCGGCCAGGGATCGTGACCGGCTTCGGCAGTCTGTTCTGGAAGACCATGGTTGGATCATTCATCGCATCTGGAGCGCTGACTGGTTCCAACGACCTCGTGAACAGCTAGAGCGAACGATCTTAGCGATAGAGGCTGCGAGAAAAGAACTCGATGAGCGAGCCGAATTGGGGGTTCAGAGAAATCGTGCTGTTGCTGTGCAGGTTGTTACGGTCGACCGAGGGAACGTCACGGAAATCGGTCTCGAAAGCACAAACGGAACCGAGACACCCAATCGAGCCTACGAGGAGACTCAACTAAGGCGACCGGGACTGTTCGAACTCCACGAGACGCCCAGCGGAATCATGGCCGGACTGGTCGAGCAGGTCGTGGCTACCGAAACACCGATCCATCTCGACGAAATAGTTTCGCGTATTCGGGACGCCTGGGGTCTGCAGCGGGCCGGTGGCAGGATTCAGGATGCAATCGAGCGAGGGGTAAGCATGGCACAGAGAGGTGGTGCAGTAGCCCGTCGAGGCAACTTCTGCTTCAAGCCAGGTGCTCCTGTTCGTCTCAGGGATCGCAGTGGGGTTTTCTCCGCTGGATTGCGCAAGCCCGAAATGATTGCGCAGGACGAAGTCGCCCAAGGCGCCATGGAAGTCGTGAAATCCAACCTCGGTGCGACAGAAGAAGAGATCGCCACAGGCGTTGCGAGGATGCTGGGCTTCAAAGCCACAAGCGCACAATTGAGGCAGTTGATTTCAGCTGGGGTCGCCGATTTGGTTGCCAGGGGATTGTTACGGTCCCAAGACGGCTTGTTGGTGGCCGGCGAATCCGCGAGCGAGAAACTAGCTGAAGTGTAACGGGGCGCTGCAGCGCCCTCGTTGCAATTTCTGTCGAAGCTCGGAACACCTCTTTCCCCGGCGGAGGCCGAATGGCATTTCGATTCGTACACACGGCCGATATTCATCTCGACTCGCCGCTTCGTTCGCTGGCGATGCGAAATCCCGATCTTGCCGGGCTCGTGGGCGACGCCAGCCGCCAGGCATTCGTTTCGATAGTGGATCTCTGCCTTGAGGAACGTGTGGACGCGTTGGTCATTGCTGGCGACCTATACGATGGCGATCAGACCTCGATGAAAACTGCGCGGTTCCTGGCAGCGCAGATGACACGCCTGCACCAGGCCGGCATCAGGGTTTTCAAGATCCGCGGCAATCATGACGCCCTGTCGCGGATTTCCAAACAGCTGGTGTTTCCCGACACCGTTACCATCTTTGGCGGTCGTGCTCAGTCGGTATTGCAGACAGCCGGCGGACTTGACGTCGTTTTCCATGGTTTGAGCTTTGCAAACCCTAAGGCGCCGGACAGCCTGCTGACCAAATATCCGGCGGCTCGTGAAGGGGCCGTCAACATAGGCATCATGCATACCAGTCTGGCGGGATCGCCCGGTCACGACGCTTACGCGCCCTGCAGCATCGCTGACTTGCACGCCCACGGTTTTGACTATTGGGGGCTTGGCCACATTCATGTTCGTCAAGTCTATTCCGGGGCAAGCACGGTGGTGATGCCGGGAATACCGCAGGGGAGGGATATTAACGAGGCCGGTGAGAAATCGGTCACCCTGGTGACGGTGCGCGACGACCGTTCGGTGGAGATCGAGGAAAGGCCGACCAGCGTTGCGCAGTTCGAGCGGGTCAGCGTCGACCTTACCGGAGCAGTGGAGTGGCCCGAGGCAGTCGCGCGTGTTCGCTACGCACTCGAGGAGATGCGGGCCGCCGTCCGCTCGCGTCATGCTGTGGCCCGCATTGGCCTGACAGGAACGTCACCATTGTTATGGGCGCTGATCCGCGACAGGGACCTCCTTCTTGCCGAAGCCGAACAGGCTGCGGAACTGCTAGGCCATACGTGGGTAGAGAAGCTCGAGCTTGACCTCGCGCCTCCTCGGGCGGAGACCGCCGAGGATATTGCTGATCCGATTTTCGAACTCGAGCAATCCATGCGCGCCGATGCCACCTCGGAGGCTTTCCGCGCCGAGGCGAGGGCGTTCGTCCAAAAGATGGTCGCTGACCTGCCGGCCGACGGACGCGATTTTGCGGGGAAGGACGAAGCCGGGCTGGAACGGTTCCTCGATGAGGTGCTTTCCAAGGGCGCGGACTTGGTGACTGCCCGCCTTAAGTCTGGTGGATCGTCATGAGGCTGCGGCGCCTTGACCTCATTCGCTATGGAAAGTTCACCGATGGTACGATCGACTTCGGACCCAAACCGGAATCTGGACCCGACCTGCATATCGTGTTCGGCCTGAATGAGGCCGGCAAATCGACGGCGCTTTCCGCCTATCTAGACTTGCTGTTCGGCATCGAGGAACGAAGCCGCTACAACTTCCTGCACGAATACAGTGCCATGCGGATCGGCGGGGTGCTGGAACTGGCCGGCTCCGAGCACACGTTCACGCGTACGAAACAGCGTACTAATTCGCTACTGAACGCAACGGGTCAACCTGTGAGCGACGTGGCAATCACGGCGCATCTCGCCGGTCTGTCGCGTGACGCCTACACGACGATGTTTTCACTCGACGACGAGACTCTGGAAGCGGGTGGGAAGTCGATCCTGGAGTCGCGGGGCGACCTCGGCAAGCTCCTCTTCACGGCCAGCGCCGGTCTTGGGAACGCAAGTGATACGTTGAACGCCCTCGAGGCCGAAGCAGACACACTGTATCGAAAGCAGGCGCATGGCACCGAACTGGCGCTGCTGAAGAAGCGCCTTGTTGACGTGAAGTCGCGCAGGGATGCGATCGACACCCTTGCATCAACCTATGAGGGCCTGGAGGCCGAACGTCTCGACGCAGCGCAGCAGTACGACGGGACCATCAGCGACCGAGCGGTGCTGGCGACCAGGCTGGATGCCATTGCTCGCTACGTGCGGACGGCGCCGATGCTGGCGGATATCCGGCGCAAGATTGCCCGGCTGAATCAACTGCCGGACATCGCCTCCCCAGCCCGCACATGGACGGGTAGTGTCACCGAACTGATCGATGACGATGCCAGCCTCAGAACGCGGCTGTCCGCAAACATCGACGAGGTCGAGCGCCTGACGGCAAAAGTCACCGCGGTCGATGAGGACGAACGGATTCTGTCGATTTCCGAACGCATTCGCGGGCTGGCGGAGAGCAAGGTGCGTCATACCTCGGCTGGCTTTGACTTGCCCACGCGCAGAATGGAGCTGCGGATCCTCAACAACACCGTGGCAAGCTGCCTTGCCGCCTTGGGCCGATCTTCCGAGCCGGACCCTGCCGCACTGCTTCTGCCTGCCGTCACCGTTGGCGTCGTTCGCGCCATGGTCGAGCAAAGGTCCGGGATTGCTACTGGGGTGCGCGCCGCTCGGGACGAGGCCGCGGCAGCAGTCGATGCGCTGCAGACCGCAAGGCAACGGGTCGGCGAGGAAAGGGCGGTGCCCGAACCCGCCAGGGCAAGGCTGGGCTCGGCTTTGTCGAAAGCGCGAGCAAGCGGACACTTGGCAGAGATCAGGGCGGCTCGCGAGGCGCAAGATGCGGGAACAATTCGATGGGAGGCGTCGCTCGCTCGCTTGCGTCCATGGAGCGGAGATGCCCTTGCTCTCGCCAACGTCGCGGTTCCGAGCGCAGGGCACATTGCCGCCTGGAAGACAGTAGCGTCAGAGCGGGCCAGGAGCACCGCCGTACTTGCCGAACGCCTTGCCGAATACGAGGGCAACCATGAGATGCTCGCCGCACGATTGGATGCCCTTCGTGCCTCGGTCGACGTTGTCGACGATGAAGCGGCTGCCGCCCTCCGCCGTGTCCGCGATGATGCGTGGGCAACGCACCGCGCAGCGCTGACCGGCGAAACCGCTAATGATTTTTCCGTTGCATTAGCGCGCGATGACATTGCCAGCGCAGGCCGGCTGGCCGGCGCGGCTGATCTGGCCGAGATCCGGGCAACCGCTCGCGACCTGGCCGAGGCTGCGGCCAACCTGTCACGCAACCGCATGCAACGCACTCAGCTCGACAAAGACGTGGACACCCAATTGTTGGAAATTCGCTCGGCGACCAGAGAGCTGCTTGGAGACGACGTCGAAGCATCGCCTGAGCGCCTGATCGAAAGGATCGAGGATCAGATCAGGGTGCGTAGCGATGCGCTCGCTGCCTGGGAACAGATCGAACTTGCCCGCAGGAAGGCGGAGCGAGCCGCTGACGCGGGTGAGCAGATGCGCTTGGAAATGAGAGGAGCACTGGAAAGCGTCGGCATAGCATCAGCGCCCAGCGACACCCTCGAAGCAATCATGGCCATCGCCGACCTGTTTCTCGATCGGCAGCGCAAGGTAGATGCAGAATATGCCGAGGCGCTCAGAATGGTGAGCTCCAAAGAAGAGAATCTAGCGGCCCGACGGGTTGCCGTAGGTGTAGCGGAGCGTCGCGAGGAGGAATGGCTGGCCGGCATTACCGAAGCGCTCAAGGGAACGTGGCTCGAAAGCGGGCTCTCCGCATCCGGCGTCGGCACTGTGCTAGATCAATTGGCCGAACTGTCAAGAACTCTGCAGGAACGGGACGCCCTGCAGCTGCGTATCGACAAGATGGAGGCCGACAGGGCGAATTTTCTGGTCGAGGTCATCGCCGTTGCGGCTGAAGCCGTCGAGCCAACGAAGGATGGCGAGCCGGAGCAGTTGGCCATCCGCCTTGCCGAGCGCCTGGAGCGCGCCGAGCGGACACGCGAAACGAAGGCAAGCCTCGGCAACGACCTGAAGCGTCTGAAGGAGACGCGCGACATCCTCGACAACGAGATTTCGGCACACGAACGCCGCAAGAGCGAAGTGCTGGGCGTCTTTGGCGTCGCCACCCTGTCCGAGGTAGTCGAACGCGACGAGCTGCTGCGTGAGCGGGATGGCTTGCGCACTACCGTCGCCGAACTTGAGGAACGGATAGTGGCGGAACTCGCGGTCGACGGGTTCGAGCAGGCACGCTCGATCTTGGACGCGATCGATTTCGACAGCCTCGTGGTCGAGAAGGCGGAGGGCGAGCAGCGGCTTCGCCAGTTCGATGAAATCATCCAGCAACAGCTGATCCGGCAGACGCGCGCGGCCGATAGGCTGGACGCCATCGGCGGCGATAGCGAGGTCGCACGCCTGGATGCCGAACGGCGCACAACTCTGCTGGAAATCGAGGAGAAGGCCGTTCGTTACATCGAGCTGAAGCTTGGCATCATGTCGGCTGGAAATGCCTTGCGGATCTACCGTGAGAGCCATCGCTCCGGGATGATGGCGCGCGCATCAGACGCGTTCAAGCTAATGACGCGTGGCCAGTATTCGGGGCTGACAGCCCAGCCCGCAAAAGGCGGCGAGGTGCTCATCGCTGTGCAGGGTGACGGGCAATCCAAGGTCACCGACGCGCTTTCAAAGGGCGCGCGCTTTCAGCTCTACCTAGCGCTAAGGCTCGCCGGCTATTACGAGTTCGCACAATTCCGGCCCTCGGTGCCCTTCATTGCCGACGACATCATGGAAACCTTCGACCATATTCGATCGGAGGAGGTTTTCAGATTGTTTGGAGAGATGGCGAACAAAGGTCAGGTGATCTACCTGACGCACCATAAGCACCTATGTGAAATCGCCAAGGCAGTTGTGCCGGGGGCCGTCATTCATCAGCTTAATTAGGAATTTGTATTTCCTTCAAAACCACCGTTTTCAACCAATCAACTTTCTGACCACCTGAACTGACGGTCGAGTGCAAGGTGAATTTCGGCCCCGAGCGGTCTGCAAAGCAGGACGTGGAATTCGACGTTATGTTCCTCCCTGCTTCGCAACCGGATTGCCAAGCAGTTGGTCCAACTTGATCCGGAGGCGATCTTGCCGAGCGGTATAAAAGGCCTCGAAACCTTCAAGATCGGCTGGCACGCTGCCGAGCTCGTGATTGGTGCAATAGTGCTGCTGGCCCACAGCATCAGGCAAGTGCGCGGTGAGCCACGCAGCCGGTAGGGTTGCGCGCTTCTCATTATTGATCGCCCCATCAAGGAGCTGAAGGTTCGGTAGCATATCGGCGTGGCGGGCCATGATCTCGGCCTGCGCCTCGCCGAATCCTTGGCGTTGCAGCTTGGCAGCCGTGAATCGGGAGATCGGAAACACGTGATCGAGGTGGAACTGATTGCGAAGGTCGACGAACGGGAACAGGAGCGAGAGCAGCGGGAATGTTCGCTTGTCGCCGTACTCAAGATGGAGCAGATCTTCGATCTCAGCTGGTTCAAAGGCGAGTGACTTACCGCGCTGGCTCATCACTTGCCGAAGTTGATCCACCGGGAAAGCTTGTCCACCACTGGATTGGATCACCTCCCTGAGAGCCGTGAGCAAGGTATCGAGGCCACTTCCCCAAATGCCGGAAGCTTTCACAATTGATCTTGCCAACCAGCCTCTGATTGCATTCCGATCGTCGGCGTACTGGCTGTGGGTCACATAGTTTGAGGGCGCGCCACGCTTGTAAAGATAATATGCGATGGGGAGGAGAGAGCTGTCCGCCTTAAGCGTCTGCCCATTCAGCCCGAAACTGGCGGCAAGCTCTACCGTGCGGACCAGCGCACTACGGATGGCAAGCCAATTAGACTCGAGCGCGAGCATGTTGGCGGTGGTGAAATTCTCGACCTTGAAGCCGACGGAAGCGATATCGGCGAGCATGAGGCCGGCTTTCAGAACAAAGTCCTGGCTGAGCGCAAATCCCGTCCCAATCCTATTGAGCTCATCCACCAACTTGTGAATTTCGGCCCTGGCGTCGACCTGCTTCCATTGGGCGACTGCAATACTAAGCAGCAGGTCAGAATACGACAGGATCGTCCCGCCAGAATTCAAACGGATGAAGATGTTAAGAACTCGCTCCAGGTCCTGGGTTTCTTCTTCGTAGTAGTTGATCAGGTTGTAGGAATTCACCACTCGGTGGAGGCGATCCAATATTTCGTAAGCGCCTTCTAATGGATCGCCATCGATGCCGCGCTTCCGCAACGCGGAGAGCATCGACGGTCCATCCTTCATGCCGAGGATTTCAGGCACTGGAAACCAATGCGCGGATTCGTCCCGCGCTGCCTGCGCATCGTCGAGAAACTTGAATCTATACCGAGCCCCGTCCTCGTCGGGTGAAGGCGGAGATAGCAAATCAAGACGGAGCGTCCGGACAGGAAACGCGTCCGGATTGGTCCACCATTTGTTTGGCTGCTTGATCGCCATCGATCCGCGCAGGCCGATGTTCAGCGCAGTTAGTCGTTGTTGTCCATCCAATACCGCCGTAACGGTTTGATGGAAAAGCTTTGGTAGTTCAGGACAGTGTGCGGCGTCTCGCTGATGATAGTTCAGCACGAAGTCATAGAACTTGAACTTGGAACTGGTGGCGGCTTCTACTTTCCAAAATAGAAAGGTACCGAAGGGATAGCCCTGCATGAGACTATCGAAAAGCCGTTCAATCTGTTCTGGTTTCCAGACGAATTCACGCTGAATGGCTGGAAGAACGTAACTCTTCGTCTGAATTCGAGTGAGTGCTTCGGCAATTGTTCCCCCTGGCTTATACAACGGCTACCCCTCCATGTTGGTATAGTGCCTACTTGGTTCGAATCTTCCGGTCAATGAGAGACAAGAGGATTGTTCAACCATTGATTCGATTACTGAATTGGAGAGTCAGCCCAATGCCGAGCGTCTGCTGTGCGCCGCATCTCGGTCATTCCGGGCTCCTTGGCCGCTCGCGAAAGCGGACATTTGTCGTGACGACCGTGACGCGGGGATTTGCGGCAGAAGCGACATCACAGGCTAGTGGCTACGCAAACACGCTGGCCATGTACTGACAATCAACCGCTTGGCATGTAACAGTGCTTGCTAATGTACGATGAGTTGGGAAGGATGCCGCTCGCACTCTTGGTGGATTTTTTGGGGGGAGAAGCCGACATGCAGAGCTCAATCGAAATCGACCTTGCTGGTCGACTCGAATCGGCGAACCGGTACATTGCCGAGCTAGAAGTCGCCAAAGCATCGGCGGCAACCCAACTCAGCCAACTTTCTGCCGAAAACAAGCGTCTGATCGACCTCACCGAGGACCGCGCAAAGGAACTCGCGATACTCAACAGCGTCGGCGAAGCAATGGCCAAGACGTTGAACGTCAAGACTGTCGCACGCATCGTCGGTGACAAGGTTCGGGAGATATTCGGGGAGGACATCACGGAAATACTGCTTCACGATGAGGCCTCTGATCTCATCACCGTCCCGTATTCATTCTATCGTGAGTACCAGGACGTGGAGCCGTTCACTTTGGGCGCAGGACTTACCTCAAAGGTCATTCTCTCTGGAATACCGCTGATTATCGATACGTTTGAACAGTCCCTCAAGTTTGATGTGATCGCACTTACCGAAGCAGAGCGATCAGAATCGTACATAGGCGTGCCGATCATCGCTGGAGGCAGAACTCTAGGCGTTGTCAGCGTGCAGAGTTACCACAAGAACGCCTTTAGCGAAGATCACGTGCGTCTCCTGCAAGCTCTCTCTTCGAGCATGGGAGTTGCCATCTCGAATGCCCGCCTTTTCGACGAAACCCAGCGGCTGTTGAAAGTATCCGAGGACCGCGCAAAAGAACTAGCGATCCTCAACAGTGTCGGCGAAGCAATGGCCAAGACGTTGAATGTCAAGACTGTTACGCGCATCGTCGGTGACAAGGTGCGTGAGATATTTGGGACAGACGTCACCGAAATCCTGCTGCGTGATGAGAAGTCTAATCTGATTACCGTACCATATGCGTTTTACAGGGACTATCAGGACCCCGAGCCATTTGCGATGGGCGAAGGTCTGACCTCCAAGGTCATACTGTCAGGCAAGCCATTGGTTTTGGGCACGACTGAGGAACACGTTGCTCTGGGCGCACTTATACCTACAGAAGATGACAGGACCGAATCCTACTTGGGTGTGCCGATCATTGCTGGTGACAGGATTTTGGGTGTCGTCAGCGTTCAGAGCTACGAGAAGAATGTCTTCAATGAAGATCATGTGCGTCTGTTGCAGGGGCTGTCATCCAGCATGGGCGTCGCCATCTCCAATGCACATCTGTTCGATGAGACGCAGCGCCTGCTGAAAGTGACAGAGGACCGCGCAAAAGAACTGGCGATTCTCAACAGCGTTGGCGAAGCGATGACGAAGTCGCTTAACCTGGACACTGTTATTCGCTTGGTAGGCGACAAGGTGCGGGAGGCTTTCGGCACCGAAGTCAGTGAAATTTTGTTACACGATAGCGAATCCGGCTTGATCCATGTCCCTTATGCATACTTTAGGACCTATAGAGCAATCGATCCATTCCCAATGGGCATGGGAGTAGCTTCGAAAATCATCACAACAGGTGAGCCCTTTGTATTTGGCACCCTTGAGGAAGGAAAGGAGCTTGGCGCCTACTTTCCACACGAAGAGGATAGGACCGCCTCCTACATAGGCGTGCCGATCAAGTCTGGTGAGGGAACACTGGGTGTTCTCAGTGTGCAGAGCTATCAGAAGCATGCCTTCGACGAAAACCACGTGCGCCTGCTGCAGACGGTGGCCTCCAGCATGGGGGTCGCCATCGCCAACGCCCGCCTATTCAATGAAACCCAGCGTCTGCTCAAGGTGACTGAAGCCCGCGCTGCCGAACTTGGCGCCATTGGAACGGTTAGTCAGGCGCTCATAGGGGAATCGGAACTCGACAGCACGATCCAGTTGATCGGCAACCAGATGCAGGAAATCTTTGATGCCGATATTGTCTACGTCGCACTGCTCGATCCGGAAACCAAGCTAATCCATTTCCCCTATCAGTTTGGCGAGGCCTTCAACACACTAACCCTGGGCGAGGGGCTGACAAGCAAGATCATAGAGACTGGCGAGCCGCTGCTGATCAATCAGGATGTGGCGGAACGTGGAGCTCAGATCGGGGCTACCCCCGTCGGCAAGGATGCGTTGTCCTATCTCGGCGTTCCGATCAAGACTGCGCAAGGAACGCTTGGAGTTATCAGTGTTCAGAGCACTACGCGGGAGGGCATATTTACCGATGACTCGCTTCGCTTGCTTTCCACCATTGCCGCCAATGCCGGTGCGGCCCTCCATAATGCGCAGCTATTTACCGAGCTCAAACAGCTTTCCCTGGCGCTGCAGCAGGCAAAGGAGGCGGCCGAGGCGGCAAATGAGGCGAAGAGTTCTTTTTTGGCGACGATGAGCCACGAAATTCGTACGCCAATGAATGGCGTGATTGGAATGAGCAACTTGTTGCTTGGTACAAAGCTTGACGCTGAACAACGCGAAATTAGCGAGACGATCAGCAACAGTGGCGAAGCCCTGCTAACGATTATCAACGACATACTCGATTTCTCCAAGGTTGAGGCCGGCAAGCTGGAGCTTGATCCAAGTCCCTTCGAACTAAGGGAATGCCTTGAGAGCGCTATTGACCTGGTAGCCTCCAAGACCGCGGAGAAGGGGCTCGACCTAGCCTACCTGGTGGAGCCCGGGACTCCCGACGGGATTGTCGCAGACAGCACCAGACTGCGGCAGATTTTGCTTAATTTCCTCAACAATGCTGTGAAATTCACGGAGCGGGGTGAAATTGTACTATCGGTGACGAATGTTCCGCCCGCAGTTGAAGATGCGGAGACAGCCCACCGCGGAAGCGAATTGGGCTTATCCACTCTGCAGTTTGCAGTCCGCGATACCGGTATCGGTATTCCCGAGAGCCGACTGGATCGCTTGTTCAAGTCTTTCAGCCAGGTCGATGCCTCGACGACGCGGCGCTACGGCGGAACCGGGTTAGGGTTGGCGATCAGCAAACGACTGGCAGAACTGATGGGCGGGGAGGTATGGGTGGAAAGTGTTGAAGGGTCAGGGACGACATTCTTTTTCACGATCCGTGCTGCCGTAGCGCCCGCCCCTAGGCAGGCGCAAATGTCTGTGGCCAAAGTTGAACTCGCAGGCAAGCGGTTGCTGATCGTTGACGACAACGCAACCAACCGGCGCATCCTGTCTCTGCAAGCCCAATCCTGGGCGATGGTTCCACACACAACCGAATCGCCCCTTGACGCATTGCGCAGGATTTCGAGTGGCGAAAATTTTGACGCCGTCGTGCTCGACATGAACATGCCAGAGATGGACGGCATAGAACTGGCCAAACGATTGCGCGGGCTTGGTCAAAGGGGTGACCTTCCTCTGATATTGCTAAGTTCCCTCGTCCCTCTTGATGAGAAAAACAAGGCGGCTGTCGAGAGCATCAAATTTGCGGCGATGCTTCCTAAGCCGATCAAGCCCTCGCCGCTCCTCAATGCTTTCATGTCAGTTTTTGCGGTGGCTCCAACGCGTTCAGCCAAGACCGATCAACCCAAGGGGCCATCCCTCGACAGCGAAATGGCGGCAAAATTGCCGCTCCGAATCCTGCTGGTTGATGACAACATCACCAATCGGAAGATTGGATCCAAGGTGCTTGAACGGCTTGGCTACAAGGCAGACTTGGCGGTGGATGGAGAGACGGCAATTTCGTCATTTGCCGAGGGACAACACGATGTAATCCTGATGGATATCGAGATGCCGGACATGGACGGGCTCGAAGCCACAAGGTTGATCCGCGCATCAGGCGCCGGGCATTCGCTGCAGCCTTTCATCGTGGCACTTACCGCCAATGCAATGGCCGGCGACCGCGAGCGCTACCTAGAAGCTGGGATGGATGATTACCTAAGCAAGCCGTTGCGCGTGGAGGAGTTGGTCGCCTCTCTTATACGCGCCCACCAACATAACTGACAACAAAGGTCTGGTCATGGATGTTGCGCAGGACGCTCTAGACAAGCTCCTTGATCTCATAGGGGGGGATCAAGACTCTCTTGCAGAACTCATTGAGAGTTTTCTGGAGGAATCCCCGTTGCTGGTCGAGCAGATGCGCCGGGCTGCGGAATCCGGCGACCGTTCAGGCCTTGGCCGCGCTGCCCATACGCTGAAATCAAGCGCGCGGGACTTCGGCGCCAACCAACTTGCCGCGCTTTGCGCGGCAATGGAACAATCCTGCCGGGACAGTATGCCCGGCGGGGCCGCGACGGAAGTGGAACTCATCGCGGGCGCGTGTGACAGGGCCAGCCGAGATCTAAGCTCGCGCCTTGCCGATCTGAAACGAGGGGGACAACCGAATGAGCATAGAATCGGAGACACAACCACTTGATGCTCGCGCATCTCGGGGTGCGCGCGTGCTCATAGTAGATGACTCAGGCACTGTGCGCCTGAAACTCAGCAAAGCCATCCAAACGCTTGGCCATGAAACAATAGCTGTCGCAAGCGGCAAGCTGGCGCTCGAACAGGTTACCCAGAGCCCATTTGACCTGATACTCCTTGATATAGTCATGCCCGAAATGGATGGGTTCGAGGTGCTCAGGGCGCTTAAGTCCTCGCGAGCCACTCGCGATCTGCCAGTGATCGTCATTTCGGCGCTCGATGAAGAAATGGGCAGCGTGATAAGCGCTATCGAGCTTGGCGCAGAAGACTTTCTGCCAAAGGACTTTGAGCCCGCTCTACTGAAGGCTCGTGTGGACACCTGCATCGAGAAAAAAAGACTCCGCGACGTTGAGACGGAATATCTGCGGCAGGTCACCAAGCTGACCAGGGCGGCCGCCACCTTAGAAACGGGGCGGTTCAATCCTTCGAAACTTGGCATCAGCGATTTGGCAAGCCGTACAGATGGTCTCGGCAAGCTTGCCACCGTGTTCGCGGCAATGGCCCAGAAGGTCTACGAGCGAGAGCGAAAGATGCGGCAGAATATTCGCACGTTTCGTGGGGCTCTATTGCTGCTTGCATGTGGTGGGCTATGGGGCGTCGTCGTGCCACTTTCCAAGATGGCTTCGCTCGTTGAGGCTCATCCGATAGGATTGGCAATCCTCATTGACATTATAGGAGCTGTGTTCTGCATCGGGATCAGTTTGAAGCGACGGACAATGCCGAGCCTCAAGGATCTCACATGGGCGGATCGGAAGTTCATCCTGCGTTTTGCGTTCATTAGCTCGGTGATCAACCAGGTCTTGGTGTATTGGGTGGCAAGCAAGCTTCCAGCTTCGATCGTCTCCATTGTCATCGTGCTTGAGGGATTTGCCGTCTTCTTGTTCGCCGCTTTGATGCGGACCGAAGCTCCGAGTTTGAAGCGCTTTCTAGGTCTTGGATTGGGTCTCGTCGGCATCTTCATTATCCTCCTCTACGGAGAGCCCGGAGAAATGGCCACCAGTTGGGTGTGGCTTGTCATTGCTCTTGTAATTCCCGTCACTTACGCGGCCGAGGATGTCTATCTCTCAGAGTCCAAGCCCGCCAACATCGATAACGTCGCCCTGTTCGGGCTGTCGCTCGTCGTCTCGGTTTTGATGCTGATCCCACTTGCCGCCATTTATCAGGACTTCGTGCCATTTGATCTGTTGACTGGTCGCCTTGGAGTCATCGTCTTGCTGATGGCTGCCGCTGGCAATTTGGCGATGCTGCTTTTCATTCAGTTGATCGCCAGCACCGGTGCTGTCTTCGCAAGCCAAAACGCCTATGCGGGAACGGCAGCCGGCATAGGCTGGAGTATGCTGTTACTTGGAGAGGCGATACCAGTTGTGACCTGGGCCTCGCTGGCGCTGGTCATCGTCGGTCTCCTGATGGTGGAGCCAAAGCAGGAGGCTGAGGAAGAACCCCCGCCTCTTGACGACTCGCTGGAGGGATTCGTGCCGCGGCTTGATCTGCTGCCGTCACCCACGGAATGAAAGATCGGATACCAACCACTGATGTGCCCGACATCAAGGCGACGAGGCGCCCCCTTTCGAAGCGGATTGAAAGCAAAGCCGTTTCACCATGGGGAATTCGAAAGCTTTTGAGGAGATCGCCATGAGCGCTCAAGTCTTGCCCAGCGTTCTCGCATTTGAACGCTACGACCCGACTGACGCCTCGCTGGACTGGCTGCGCGAGCGTGGGGTCAACGTCATTTTCGGCAATGCGCTCTGGGAAATGCCATTCAAGCGCTTCACCGAGGATGAGCTGATTGCCAAGGCACATGGCTGTGTCGCCCTGATGGGGGCAAGCGGCACCCGTATCAACAGGCGCGTGATGCAGGCGCTTCCGGGTCTGCGCTACATTTCAAAATATGGCATTGGCGTCGACAGCATCGACATCGACGCCGCCACCGAGCACGGCATTCTGGTTTCGAGTACGCCGAACGATTTTCAGATCTTCACGGTCAGCGAGCACGCGGTCGCCCTGATGCTAGCGGTTGCCAAACAACTGGGCACGTGGACGCCCGAATTCATGCGGCGTGGCGGTTGGCGCGGCCTGACACATGGCGCGACGCTGCGCGGCGCCACCGTTGGCATCCTCGGCCTAGGCCGCATCGGCCGTGGCGTGGCGCAACGGCTGTCGGGCTGGGAGGCCCGCATCCTTGCCTACGATCCCTTCCTGAAGGAAGCGCCTCCAGGCATCGAACTTGTCGACTTCTCCACCCTGGTCGAGCAATCCGACTTCTTGACACTGCACGCAACGCCGAGCCCGGATAACCATCACATCCTGAACGCTGCCGCGTTCGCGAAGATGAAACCGTCAGTCATTGTCGTCAATACTGGGCGCGGATCGCTGATCGACTACACGGCCCTGCGAGCGGCGCTGGCCAATGGCAAAATCGCGGGTGCGGCGCTCGACGTGTTCGACCAGGAGCCGCCGAAGACCGACGATCCGTTGTTTTCGCTACCCAACGTCTTATGCACCCCACATGTCGCGGCCTGGACGACAGAAGGAACTCAGGCCATCGGCTGGCACGCGGCTAAGAACCTGTGGGCCATGATGAGCGGCGAAGGACAAGCCGATATCGTCAACCCGCAAGCCAGGCAGGGTAGGAGTGCGGTCTCGCTCGGCGGCGTGTGATTTCAGGAGGTTGCCTGAATGCCCAACCGCGTCTGGCTCGATTGTGGGACCTGCAAAGCAATCAATGTGGATCCTGAACTTTGCCTAGGAATAGGTCCGGGCTTCACCAGATTACCGACCGGTCGATCTCGCCGATGCGCGCCCGGCCGGTTAGCGCCATTGCCATCTCGAAGTCACGGCGAAGCAGGTTGACGCAATGAGCTACGCCCTCGGCACCATCCGTCGTCAGTGCGTAGACATAGGGGCGGCCAATCATGACTGCGCTTGCCCCTAGGGCAATTGCCTTCAAAACGTCGGTTCCACGCCTCACGCCGCCGTCAAGGATGATGGGAATCCGCCCGGCCACCCGCTCTGCGATGGCGGGCAGGGCGTCGATGGTCGCCGGCAGGGTGTCGAGGTTACGCGAACCGTGATTCGAGACGACGATGGCATCGGCACCGGTTCCGATCGCCTGCTCGGCATCGTCAGGATCGAGGATGCCCTTCAGGATAAGCGGCAAGGTTGTCAGCGAACGCAGCCAGGCAATATCCGCCCAGGTCGGCATTGCCCGCCGCTGCGCCGTGCCAACTTTGATCACGCCGGTGTTCCGATCCTTGAAGTATGGCGTTGTGAGGCTGTCGGGAATTTTGAATCCTGCCCGGAACTGCCTGCGGCGATCGCCTGGCGTTGGCATGTCGACCGTCACGCTGATCGCCTTTGCGCCCAAGGCCGCCATCCGCGATACGAGTTCGCCATTGAAACCACGATCGCTTTGCCAATAGAGCAGGAACCAAACTGGAGACTGGCTCGCTGCCGCGCAATCCTCGATCGCCGCCGTCGCCGTGGTTCCCAGAGTGAACACCGCTTCTGCCATTCCAGCGCCGCGCGCAGCGGCCACCTCGCCTTCAGGATGCGCCACCCGCTGATAAGCTATCGGGGCCAGGATGATCGGATGCGGCAGACTCTGCCCGAAAAGCGTAATCCCGGTATCAAGTCTTGTTATATCGCGCAGCACGCGCGGCCTTAACCTGATGCGGTCGAATGCGGCTTCGTTGTCACGCTTGGTGATTTCATCGCCTGCACCGGCGGCAATGAACTCGTAAACCGCGTGTGGCAATAGCTCCCGCGCCGCCGGTTCAAAATCCGCCAGGCAGAGAAACCGGGTCTCGATGTCAAGCGGCATGGACCAGTCCGATCAGTATTTCAGCAAAAGTCGGCTATTCGACAGGGAACATTCGTGCAAATCGCCGCTGGCCGCAAGGCGCCGCCGCCTGCAGGGCAGCGAGTTCCGGTCAACGGAGATTCCGGGACATGATGCATATATGTTGGCCCGTGTTTCTCCTCTCCATAAGACATCGGAATCGCCAAGGGTGCCCGCAGCGCGACGTCAGTTTGGCGGCCAACCGCGACGTAGCGGTGCTTTCCGCTCGCTCCCGCTGGTCGGGCGCTGCTTTACAGACAGTTAGGATTACGACGCAGATCTGGCTCTAGCAGGTGACGCGGGAACTTCTGCTTCAGCGCCAATGTCTCCCGAAACCGGACAGTCCGCTTCCGGCCCCAAGGCTGCCGGACCGCAATGCGCCTCACGTCGGCCATTGAAGTGTCCTTGGTCGTCTCCCGAAAGCAGACATTCGGCTCAGGTGGAATTGTGTCCGCGTTCCCTGTTGCCGACCTTCGCGAGGGATACGCCTTCCGTCGGGCAATGGGCAGGCGGGCGATCGCACGCCATGGTCGAAGCCGACCATTCAGTTCTCGCCTGTCGTTCCCAACCGGGCTAGGACCGACTGCGCTTCAGCAGCGATTTCGCGAACTATCTCCGCGGCCGGCTGAATTTTCTTAACCAGCCCGACTCCCTGGCCAGCCCACATTGGCAAAGCGTCGATGTCACCCTCCACGTCGATGACCGGCGCCACCGGTGCGTAGCGCTTGATGTTGCCCCTTGAAGCTGAAACGGCGACAATGGCACCCTCACCGGGCCGTTGTCCAACTGGTGGTCGCCCGGCAACCTCCCATGCTGCCACTGTCTTGTTGCGCAGCACACGCGTGGGCGCATCTTTCCAAGGGCCGCCATCAAAAAGGTTCTCGAGATAGATTGTGTCTGTTTCCGACGCGGCCAGCAGCCGTTCGCGGTAGCGGGCGTGGAAGTTGGCCTCGGCGCTGGCGATAAACCGGGTGCCGATCCAAACACCAGCGGCGCCAAGGGCGAGTGCAGCGGCCATCCCCCGGCCGTCAGCGATCCCGCCCGCCGCAACCACCGGAACAGGCGCGACCGCATCCACCACGGTCGGAACCAAGGCCATAGTCGCGACCGTTCCCCAGACGTGGCCGCCAGCCTCCCAGCCTTGCGCAACGACCACATCGACCCCGCAATCGACGGCCATCCGTGCCTCATCGGCCGAACGAACTGTCTGCATCACTACCGCACCGCTCGCCTTGGCCCGTGGAGCCAGTTCCGACGGATCCCCCCAGAACATAGAGATAATCCGGACACCTTCCTCGAGGCAGGCATCGAGGCGAACGTCAGGATCCAAATCCAGTCGCAGATTGACGGCAAATGGCTTTGTGGTGAGCGACTTCATTTCCCGCACACGGGTCCGCAGCACTCCGAGCTCAGCAAGCCAAAGCGCTATCGTCCCGAGCCCGCCGGCCTCACTAACGGCGGCCGCTAGGGGCGGCCCCGCCGGTGCGCCTAAAGGGGCAATGATCGGCGCGAGGACGATAGGCACCTCGATGCCGAGCAGATCGCAGAGTGGCGTTCTCATAGTTCATTTCCTGCAGGGTTAATCTGTAGCGCTTCGGTGGGGCGGCAGGACGTTCGCAGAACTTCCGTGTTGCGGCACAAGGCTTTCCGACTTCGTTTACTTCACCATTCCATCTTGTGGTTTTTGGTCGCAGCACGCGGTCCTCCGCCTAACGGCCACTCGGCCTCTGCGCGTCGCTGGCTAAGTTAGCCGAACCTGGATGTCTGCAAAGTGAGCGCCCTTGACGCTGGCCCTCCACAGTTCGCTAGACACGGCGGGCAGCGCTTGCGTTAGCGTGCCTGTCGTGACGACTTCACCCGCGTGTAGTGGCTCGCCGTCGTAAAGTGCGAGTTGTCGCACAAGATACCCCAGCGCCTTGATCGGGCTGCCGAGGACCTGAGCACCGCCTCCCGTCGCGTGCGCCCCCGCCGCTTCTGAAAGTGTGACCGAAAACGATTCAAGCTCGTCGGCCCAATGTTTTCGAGTTTCGCCGATTGGGTATCGCGCGCCTAGCAGCAGTGCGACATGCACACCGGTCGCTGCCGCATCGGATACCTTGAATCGCCAATCCGGGAAGATCGAGGTGCAGATCTCAAAGTCAAGGGCGGCCCATTCGATGCAATGCAGAAGATCGATATCCTCCATACTCGGATCGGGTGCTTCACACAGCCCAAGTGCGACCTCAGTCTCCATGCGGACGTTTGGCCAAGCACCGAGTGGAAAGGTGCTTCCCGACTTCAAGTCGATAGTTGATGCGTCATAGAGATAATTCCAAATCGGCCCCGAAATGCCGTAGCCAGCCCATGCGGCAGCGTTGGTGAAGCCAATCTTCCGGCCGATAACGCGCTCACCCCGAGCCTCCCGTCGGCGTCGGATATCGTTGACGATCCGATAGGAATCCTCAAGGCCAAATCCAGGAAATCGCTCAGAGAAAGGCGGCACCTCACGGGGTGCGGTCATTGTATCGAACACCTCATCAGCAATCTTGGCCAATGTCTCGTCGGATACACCCATGTGGCTACTGTGCACTCATTTCGATCTAGCGACAACCATCATGCGATACCGGCCTTGACTGGGAACACTGAACGTCTGTTGTCAGTGGCACACTAGTGGCGCATTGCTGACCGGCACGAACCAAATGGAAGACGGATGCCCAAGGTCAAAGGTGAGAGCGCTCTCGACAAGGAGCGCGCCAAAACAGAGAAGCTCCTCAAAAATGTTGGATACACAGCCTTGAAGGAGGCGGGTGTGGTGTCCAAGCGACCCGACCTCCCAAATCTAAAGATTGAAAAGCGAGGGAATTAGCGCGCCACTCGCGTACTGACCCGCAAACCTAAGCAGTGGCCATTCTCATTTTGAGGAGTCGTCTGCAAATTGGGTTTCACGACGGTGCGCGAAGATCAGAGTTGACGAGTGACCGGCTACTTTCAGATTCAAAACCGCCGGACAGCAATGCGCCTCATCTCGGCCGTTGCAGCCACCTTTGATACCTTCTGAAAGCAGACGTTGACGGCGACCACGCTGGAGTTCGCAGTGCGCACTGTGCGTCACGACGAGTATGAGGTGACCGGCCTAACCGCGTGGTCGGGCGGTCGAGCCGCGGACCAAGAGTTCGACCGGTATGATCACCTGGCTCGGGGCGCCGTTTGCAAACACCGTCGTGGCGGCAAGTCTCCCCTTCCCGACAATGTCTTGAGCCACTGTCGTGAGCGGGGGCGTGGTGCGCGAAGACTCCGCAGTGCCATCGAAGCCGACGACAGACATGTGTTCGGGTATCTTGATATTGCGCCGACGCGCTTCGTCCAGGACGGTGATTGCCTGCCAGTCCGACATAGTCAAGATCGCCGTTGCTTGCGGAGCCCGGTCGAATACGACCGCTCCGGCCGAAGGCTCACCTGGGGTCGTCTCGATGATCGGGACATTGTCGATTGACAGACCGAGCTCAGCCAAACCCTGGGCGAAGCCGAAAAGTCTCTCCTGATCGAGTTGAAAACCGGCAGAGATAGCGCGCGGGGAATTGCCAGGCAAATGGACGATGGGTGACCCCGATGTGCGCCGAATGGAAAGGATTGCAAAACGCCGATGTCCAAGAGCAGCCAGATGCCTGATGGCCGCCAGCGCCCCGCTCCTGCCGTCTATCCGGATAGAATTGACGTCGGGACCGGCATCGCTCTCGAGGATGACGAAGGGCAGCCGCCGGCGACGTAAAGACGCGATCAACTCGATGTCCGCGCTGTGGCCCAGAATGAAGCCGTCAACCAAGGCCTCTCGAATGGTGGAGGTGCGTGTCTCGTCCGTACCATTGACCAAACTCAATGTCGCTCCAGCCTCGTCACATGCAAGCGAAACGCCAAGCACCAGCTCGCGCAGATATGGGCTCCTGATCATATCGGCAATGGCGTATGCGCCCGGGGGGATCAGGCCTATGGCGTTGAACTTGCCGTCGCGCAGCACGCGTCCCCTCGGGTCGGGGCCATCATAACCAAGCTGACGCGCCGCGGCCTCGACGCGCTGGCGCAGATCGGATCGCACCAGATCCGGATGGTTGAATACGTTGGAGACGGTGCCGCGGGAGACTCCAGCGAGCCGGCCGACATCGGCGAGCGTAGGCATTTTAGAAGCGTTCATTTCCCTCAGTTAGACAATTTTTTGGAGCGCTCCAAGTTTTTTCTTGACGCTAGGTCCAGAATGTTGGAACTTGCACTTGGAGCGCTCCAAAAATTGAAAGTAGCAGTTCGGCATCTGTGCCGAGCATCGGCCAAGCTGATTTCGAAAATCATCAAGGAGGATTAGGATGGCTACGACCAATGGTGCTCCGACCTCGCTCGTCGGAAAGACTTTTGATTGCTCATTCGGACAGTTCGTACCGAGGTTGACGGTCCTGTCGCCGACCGAATTGCGGGTGCAGGCGACGATCGGCGCTACCGAGATCGACGAGGTGGTTCAGAGCAATCTGACCGGCGTTCGACCCGGACTTTTCATCATGAGTTGGACCGAGCAAGGCGGCAACTTCGTCGTGCAGGTTCAAGATCACGAGAACCAGATCGTTCATAATTATGCGCGACTGGCGGACGGGCAGCAGTTCTGCGCGCAAGGCACAATTCAACCAGTGACGACGGCGTGAGGGCCGCCTGTCTATCTGAGAGGAGAATTACGCCATGACTATCAAGGTGATCGACCAGACCGACCCTACGCAGTGGGATCCAAAGCTTGACGCCGTTATCGCGGCTCCCGGAAACCATAAGGTGTTGTTTGAGAATGACCGGCTACGTGTGCTTGAGGTAATCCTCAAGCCCGACGAGGAAGAGCCGACACATCACCACCGCTGGCCTTCAGTATTCGTGTTCGATGAGGTGGAAGGCCCTATCCACGACTTCGCGCCGGATGGAACCATGATGCCGCCCAATCGAGATGTCATCCAGGCGGTTCAGGCATGGGACGGTCAAGGCTGTCTCGTGGTGCATATGGCCCCCCAACCAGCGGGCCGCGTGCTCAACGCTTCGAGCAAGACCCTGCATGGTATCCGTGTCGAGATGAAGTCATAAAGCAGACGTGATCCTGGCCACCGGAACTCGCGCACGCTGAACGTCCACTTCTGACGGATTGAAGCCTTAAAGCTGCCAGTTGGCTTGCGGTCCCCAAGGTTGCCCGACAGCTTTGCGCTTCATCTCAGCCGTTGCGGACAGATTTGCCACTGATTGAAAGCGGGCATCGCGGCGACCACGCTGGTCGTCGCTCGCGACTCAGCGCGATCAAAGCTCCCACGGCGAGACGAGGGTCGCACCGTACACCCGATTTGGATTGGGCGTCAGCGCATTGGCAGGATGTTCTGGTTGAGGCGGAACAGATTGTCCGGATCGTATCTGTGCTTGATCTTGGCGAGCCGCGCGTAAGCCTCAGCGCCGAAGGCGTCGCGCACGAGATCCGATCCTTCGCCATGGCCGGGGAAGTTCAGATAGAGGCGGCCGGTCGAGTAGCGCTGCAAGTCCTGCCAGAAGCTGCGAACCCAGCCGATGTTCGCATCGTCCTCGTCAGCGCCTGGCCAGATGGCGTCGAGGCTGAGCATGAAGGGCATGGAGCGGTCGCCGAAGGCAGTCTCATCGGCTGCAACGCGCTGGACGAAACCGCCGAACTTCCAGATCGAGGCGAAGGTCATTTCGGAGGGGCGCTTCGCCATCCAAGCAGTGGTCTCCCCGACGACCTCGTCGTCGAGGCGCGAGAGGTAAGTGGATTTCCAGTAGCAGCGGTCGCGGCCTTTCGGGAACAGCCCGTCATAGAGCGACTGGATGGTGCGATATGGCATGCGGCCGCTGAAATCGACGAGCGGTTCCCCAAAACTGCGCAACGGCGCCACGACCCGTTCGCCCTCGTCGGCCGGTCCGTCATAGACATGCGCGAGCGCCAGGACGCGCCGGCCCCTTGCATGCTCGGCAATCGAGGGGTCGTCGGGCAGGGTGGAGAACTCGGCCAGGCCGCTCAGGCGGTCGGGTGCGGTCTGCATGAAGTCGCGCCAGAGCGGAATGATCTCGTTGGCGCGCTCCTCGGGATAGGCCGGACCGCATAACATCAGTTCCGGTTCGATCGGGTGCAGCTTGAACTCGAAGCTCGTCACCACGCCGAAATTGCCGCCGCCGCCGCGTAGCGCCCAGAAGAGATCCGGGTTCTGCGTCGCGTCGGCATGGATGAGCCGGCCATCGGCGGTCACCAGATCGGCGGCGAGCAGATTATCGACGCTGAGGCCGTGGCTGCCGCGCAGCCAGCCGATGCCACCGGAGAGCGTCAGGCCGGCAACGCCCGTCGCCGAGATGAGACCGCCCGGCGTGGCGCGGCCAAGCGGGGTGGTGGCCGCATCGACATCGGCCCAGGTCGCGCCGCCCTCGACGAGGGCACGGTCGAGGCCGGACGCGACCCGCACGCCCTTCATCAGCGACATGTCGATCATCAGGCCGCCTTCGCAGACGGCGTAGCCTGCAACATTGTGGCCACCCGAGCGGATCGCGATCGCTAACCGATGCTCGCGCCCGAAATTCACCGACGCCACGACATCGGCAGCACTCCGGCAGCGCGCGATGAGGGCGGGACGGCGGTCGATCATGCCGTTCCAAACGACCCGCGTCGCGTCATAGGACAGGTTCGACGGCTCCAGCACCTCGCCGCACAAGATGGAACGGAAGCTATCGATGCTCGATTGTGCAAGGGTAGCGGTGGCGGCCATGTGGCGGTCTCCTCGTGTCATGCACGCTAGCGCGGCGCGGGCACGGCCGCTAAAGTCGAAAATGCTGGAAGGCGGTCATTTCTGCCATGGTTGAACAGGCGAGACCATTGAATGTGGCGATCCTTGCCGCTCCGGAGGCTACCGCCTCCACGATCTACGGCATGTTCGACTTGTTTTCCTCGCCCGGCAGGGATTTCCTGTTCATCACCAGCGGAGCCGCGGGCACGCCACGCATGCGGCCCTATGTGGTTGCCGGGGACGGCAGCCCGTTTCGCGCGGCAAACGGCATCTGGGTGCGCCCAAATCACAGCCTTGCCGATTGCCCGCCACCCGACATCGTCTGTATTCCAGATTTCTTCGTCAATCCGGGCGAAAGCGTTGCCGGGCAGTATGACGCCGAAGCCGCGTGGCTGAAGCGAGCGCATGACGA
The DNA here is from genome assembly GCF_040320665.1 of Mesorhizobium sp. M0626. NCBI lineage: Bacteria > Pseudomonadati > Pseudomonadota > Alphaproteobacteria > Hyphomicrobiales > Phyllobacteriaceae > Mesorhizobium > Mesorhizobium sp. M0626. The sequence continues at coordinate 225,435 of NZ_JAMYQD010000011.1, forward strand.
CGGCGCCATGCTGGCCAGCGCATGTTCGGGCGCGGTGCTGCTCGGTGAGGCCGGGCTGCTCGACAATCGCGAGGCCACCATTCACTGGGGCTATGTCGAGACTCTCACGAACAACTATCCCGGCGTGAAGGTGAAGCCGGGCCAGTCGCTCGTGCTCAGCGGCGAGGCCCAGCGCATCGTCATGGCCGGGGGCGGCTCAAGCTGGCAGGATCTCGCCCTCTATCTGATCGCGCGCTTCGTCAGCCTCAGGGAGGCGACAGAGGTCGCCAAGGTCTACATGCTGCAGTGGCACGACATGGGCCAGCAGCCCTTCGCAGCGCTGATGCGCTTTCGCCAGACCGACGACGCGGTGATCAACCGCTGCCAGAAATGGGCCGAACGCAACTACCGGACGCCCTCGCCCGTCGCCGCCATGACCAAGCTGTCAGGCCTGTCCGAGCGCTCCTTCGTGCGCCGCTTCGCCAAGGCCACGGACATGAAGGCGATCGACTACATCCACGCGCTCCGGCTCGAAGCGGCCAAGGAATTGCTGGAGACCGGCGACCTTGCGGTCGAGGGAGTGGCCAATGAAGTCGGCTACGAGGATGCGAGTTTTTTCGGGCGTCTCTTCCGCCGCAAGGTCGGGCTGACGCCGGCGCAATATCGCATTCGTTTCAGTGCTCTCCGGCGAGTTCTGAGCCGCGGTTGAATCTCGGCCGCCGCGGCGCGATGCTTATTCCGCTATGCGCCGCAATTCGGCCATTGGGCCGAGCTCTGCCGCCGATTGAAGCGGACTCTGGTGGCTGGTTGCGCGTAGGCAGGGGTGCCACGTTAGAGCAAACCCAAGTGTAGGGCCGGAGGGGATCGTGGCTCGCCCAGAACGAAAGCTTGTGGCGGTTTTGGCAGCAGAAATGACCGAAGCGCCGTAAGATTGCGGCAATCCTGGTGGGCGGACATCGTCGGGTTCAGCCGTCTGGGGCGAAACGACCAGGATTGTAGGCCCCTTCACGCACACTTCTTGCGCTCAGCCACCTCGACGCTAAGGCGGAAAGCCTGGCCTTCCGCATAGGAGCGTGCGTAGCTTTCTGCCTCGAAAGCGAAGGTCAGCGTGTTGCTATAGGCCGTCACGCGGACGGTCCAATTTCTTGTAGCGGATGATTTCGAAAGCATGCTCGGGCGATTCCATAGTTCCTCCCGCGATCACCGACGAGAGCTCTCAGATAGCGTCGCAAAAATCTTTGAATGCAAACCATCCGACACATCGGTGTCGTATGTTTCAACGTTGCCCAAAGCTCCGCCAGTCCGGCCGGTAACCAAACAGTTCAGGCGGCGCTCCACATCATCAGCGCTTTCGCGACTCCGTCGAGAAGATGGTCAGCGTCAGATTCATGCTCGTAAAGCATGCTGGCCCGGATCGACTCCAGTGGAGTGTAGGATGGCGCGATACGCTTGAGTTCCGAAACGAGCCGCGATACCGCGTCCTGGTTGCCCAACTTCGCCTGTGCCGCTGCCAGCCATGTGAGCCTTACGGCCGAAGTCATGGGCAACATCGACCAACTGACAACGGCTCCCTTGTAGTCTCCCGCCGCGTATTGGGCGAATGCACGGTCGGAATGATACCAGTCTGGATGTATCGGATTGATCTGAACCGCCTTGTCGATCCAGGTCAGGGCTTCGAAAGGCTTGCCCCTGATGGCAAGCAGATATCCGATCTGCGCGATCGTGTCCGCATCGAAGGGATTAAGGTCATAGGATCTTCGAAAGTGCCGCTCGGCGGCATCGTATGTGCGCGTGCACAGCAGTGCTTGGGCAAGAATCCGATGGCAGCGAGGCTCCTCTGGTGCGAGTCCTACCGCGAAGCGGGCTTGCTCTACTATGTCGGCCAGCACCTCCGGAGGAGCCATTCCATAATCGCCGATAATCAGGTCGGCAAATGCAAGGTATGAGCGCGCGAGCGCATAATGCGTATCCTTGGTGACGGCCGCAGCAAAGTAGTTCCGCGCTGCCTGATTATCGTCGGCGCCGTAGCCACGCAAATGCACCAGCCCCTTGAGAAGAAGCTCATAAGCCGCCAGGCTTGCTGGAGGCTTTGGACGGGCGCGCGTCAAGCCCGCATCGTCGAGCCGTGCGACAAGACGGTTCGTCACACGCAGCGCGATCTCTTCCTGCATGTCGAAAACAGCTGAGCCCGATGCTGTGAACTTCTCGCCCCACAAGACCGCGCCGTTTGCCGCTTCGATGAGGTTGACCGCCACCCGTACGGTGCCGTCGCGAAGGCCCATGCGTCCCCGAACCAGGAAGGTTGCCCCGAGTGTCCTGCCGACCTCGGTCCAGTTGCCGGGGTCCTCCGACGCATAGGAAAAGCTTGAGTTACGCGCCAGGACAACAGCAGTGCGAAATCGCGCCAGAGCGTTGACAATGTCCTCGGCAAAACCATCGACCAGAGGCGTGTCGGTCGCATCGCCTTCATTAGTGAAGCGCAGCACCGCTACAGAAGGCAGGTCGGACGGCGGCCTCGCCGGCGCGCCAAGCGGTGAAAGGAGGTAGCCGCGGCCTGAGACGGTGCGAATTATACTTTGTGAGTCATCGCGCAGCGCCTTGCGCAACTCGCGCACGCCTTGGGTGAGCGAGTCTTCGGTTACAAACAGCCCAGGCCAGACGGACTCCATCAGCTCCGACTTGCTGACGACGTGCCCTGTTTTTCCAACGAGATGGCTCAGGAGTGCAAATGTCTTGGGACGAAGTTTGACGGGATGACCCTGGCGCAACAGCAAGCCGCGCGAAGTGTCAAACACGCACTCGCCGATTGCTATGCTCCCTGATTCTGTATGCGACATTCAGAAGCGCTCTGCCAAACCGAGCCGGGCTCGTCGACATACAGGGGCCATCCGCGCTTACGGTCAAGACCTTTGCCGCAGCCGCAGGTTCTGCCCCCTCAGGCACGGGTTCATGGCGAGCCAGGGCGCCCAACTCTAGAAGTTCGAAGAAGGTGCCGGGCATTGGCGCGCAGGCCAAGCTGTTGACCCCACTGAAGTACAACTCGTAAAGCTCTTGCCGTATGCGGAGCCTTTCGACGTCGTTTTCCATGATGGCCACTCCCTTGTAGGGATCATGGCGCATGTGGAGCGGTGCGTACCGGCGAAATTCTGAAACTTTTCTGAAACCTGGTCGCTGGAGTACAGATCGGCCGGCGCCGAGAAGCCAATGACTGGCTCGCCGGCGGCTATCGCGAAATGCGATCACGCGAATCGGGCGAACTATTCCTCGTCTTCCACTCTCGGCGAGGCGCCTTGGGTCGCTGCCTCGATGCGATCGACGACGCGCAGCTCTTTACGATGGCGAGGAATTCAGCTGCCAGGTGCTTGAACTTCACCTCGCCCCCAGAGCGAAGATCCTCGCCTTCGATATCTCTCAAGGGCAAGGAAGTTGCGGCAGCGCCTTTGAGGAACCGCAAATATCTCGCTGCAGCTCGTCTTTCGTTCGTTCAGGGTGTGAGGCCGCCACATCATTGAAGACCCACCGCTGCTCACCATCAAAAGCCGTTTCGAACGGCCTGCGGCAGAGATCATCAGTGCCTTTTCCGGCTTGCCCGTGAGCCTAGTCCTAGACGCCATGGGCGGGCGAGGGGCGTTGCACCAGGGATTAAGGCACTCTCGCCAGGTACTGCGATACTGGCCGATATCATCGTTGCGGCCACCGACAGCTTTGCTGGTGCGGCGGTCACTGAGGATCTCGTCCTTGGCATGGTGCGAAACAAGGGGTGCGCCGGCCTCGTGCGCGATGTTGTCGGGATCTCAGCGGGCGGGTGCCGGTTTACTGTGCCGGGATTGTCGCGAACTCGCCGGCGCGCAATGGTCCAGGCACGGCCGGGTTCCCGGTGGTACTGGGAGGAATGACCATCTCGCGGGGAGACATACTGGTCGGCGACCGCGATGGTATCGCCGTGGTGCCTCGCCTGGAGGCTGAAACGGTGCTGGCGCGGCTCACCGTATCAGGGCGGTGAGAAAACTCTTGATGCCCTGGTGCGGCAAGGTCTCGCCCGATTTCGCCGAGGTCATCATCAAGTCTGACAGGACGCGCTTCGTTGACTGAAAATTTTCAACGGCACCTAAGGTCCGCCTCGCCAACAGATCGTGGTTGCCGTAATTCACTTCCAATCAGATCCCGCGCTGCTTTGTTTGAGGCTATCTCGGAATTCACCTATCGAACGTCGCCTTCGAAAACGGGATTCTGTAATCTGTGCTATGCCACTTAGTCGACAGGAGTGGGCGAAGTGAGCCAGACGCGAAAACTTGCGGCGATCCTGGTCGCCGACGTGGTCGGATATAGCCGGCTGGCGGGGTCGGACGAAGATCGAACGCTGGCGCGGCTACGGGCGCTCCGGAGCGATCTCATCAATCCAACCATCGCTGTCCACAATGGGCGCGTTGTGAAGCTTATGGGTGACGGCACCCTCGTAGAGTTCCGGAGCGTTGTTGACGCCGTACGCTGTGCAATCGAAATGCAGAACGGCATGATTGAGCGCAACGCTGGCTTACCGCCCGGGCGACGCATTGAATTTCGCGTCGGCATTCATCTCTGCGATGTTGTCGAGGAGAGCGACGGCGATCTGATGGGAGATGGTGTCAATATTGCCGCCCGTCTAGAAAGCATCGCTGAGCCGAACGGCATCTGTTTATCGGCCGCCGCTTACGAACAGGTGCGCGACAAACTGAAGGAAGAATTTGTCGATCTGGGCGAGAAAGAGCTCAAAAATATCGCACGCCCGGTGCGCACCTATCGTCTACGTATGCACGACACAGTCCCAAAAACCGATCTGGCTGCGACTGCCGGGTCCTCCGAACAGCTGGCGCTGCCCGACAACCCTTCGATTGCTGTCCTGCCATTCCAGAACATGGGCGGCGACCCCGAACAGGAATACTTCGCCGATGGCCTTGCCGAAGACATTATTACTCGGCTGTCGCGTCTTCGTTGGCTCTTCGTGTCCGCCCGGAACTCTTTGTTCACCTACAAGGGAAAAGCGGTCGACTTAAAACAAGTCGGTCGAGAGCTTGGTGTGCGGTATGTGCTGGACGGAAGTGTAAGGCGCTCAGGTCATCGCCTCCGGATAAGCGCGCAAGTCAGTGACACATCGACCGGGGTACAAGTGTGGGCTGAACGATACGATGTGGAATTGTCGGAATTCTTCGCGCTTCAGGATCAGATTGCCGAAAGTGTCATCGCTACGATCGAGCCGCGGCTCTACACGGCGGAACAGCAACGCTTTCAGAGCAGGTCCCCCACCAATCTTGACGCTTGGGGATTCGTCATGAAGGCGATGCCATATGTCTGGACCTGGAGTTCGGCTACGGAAATCGAGATTGCACAGGGATTTCTGAAGCAGGCTACGGACCTCGATCCTGACTATCCCCGCGCCAACAGCCTGTTGGCGTGGGCTCACGCGGCCCGCGTTTTGTCAGGATGGGCCAACGCAGCAGACATTCTGCCCACCTCTCGCGCCCTCGCGCAGCGGGCAATCCAAGGCGACCCCGAGGACCCGTGGACGCATTTAGCGGCAGGGTTTGTCCACATGATTTCGCGCGGCTTCGACTCTGCTGTGAGAGAACTAAATGAAGCGATCGAGCTAAACCCGAGCTTCGCCTTTGCGCATTCGATCCTGGGCTCAACTTACGGATATGGGGGCATGCCCGCCGAGGGGCTCGACCATCTTGAAATCGCGGGTAGGCTAAGTCCTCGCGATCACACATATGCTGCGAATTTCTCCATCCTTGGCTTATGTCATTTCATGGCTGGACGATATGCAGACGCGGTCGAATGCGAATGTCGCGCGGTTGAACTCCGGCCCCATTTTGGGTCTGCATGGCGGACGTACGCGGCGGCCGCTGGGATGGCCGGTGAAATGGACATCGCGGTTCATGCGCTTTCGCAGGCCAAGCGCCTTCAACCGTCCCTATCCCTTCAATGGGTAGACAAGTTTCATCCGATCGTTCACTACAAGCACCGGGCTCTCTATGTAGAGGGGCTGCGCATTGCCGGGCTTCGATAGTTGCGGATCGTGCCGTGCTCGTAGCTCGCTATCGGACCTACTATACCGCACGAGCGTGCGCTCAGCGCCTCAACTCGGTTGTCAAAGCTTCGGTGGGTTTCTTCCAACAGCAGACGTTCCTCACGATGAATCCGAAGAGCCGGCCGACCACTTGGAAGTATGCATTCGAATCGCTTCGGCGCGCTAGATCTCTGAAACCAAGGCGCTACTGGGGATGGCCCTGAGTTCGGCTGATCAATTGCCGCCGTCAAAACGGCTTCCGCTCCCGGGGCTCTCCCTTCTCACCAATTTCCCGTGCGGTTCTGCGCTGCACTCTGGAGCGCGCGAGAGGCGGACCTATCGAAGCTGTCGGCGCAGGCCGCTTCGACGTCCGCTTCGGTCAAGCCAACGTCCCGCAGAAGGAAGTTGGACAGGTGACCGAGCCCGCGCTCTATGTTGCGGCGGGTCCTCCACTCACGGACAAGGGCCAGCAGGCGTTCGAGCGGAGGGTCAAGAAAAGTGCCCGGCAAGCGCCGTGCGGTCTGGCCTATTGTCGTTTGCGTCATGTTACGCCAAGTCATGGTGAACCTCCGTTGATCGGGAATGCGAATGGCGATCACGTGACGGCAGAAGGCGAGAAGGCGCCAGGGCAGCTTCGGAAGCGTTCCGCTTCAGATTGTGAACTGGCATCAGACCTCCGAAAGGCCTAACCTGCGGCAAAGGAGCGGTCAGCCATGACGCGACGGCCTTACGGACTGGTCTGCCCGATCTCGCACGCCTGCGAGTTCCTGGAGCCACGCTGGACAATTCAAATCCTGACCGAGCTCTGGAACGGCTCGACCCGCTTTAATGACATTCGCAAGGGGGTGGGCAACGTCTCGTCCGCCCTCTTGTCGAGGCGGCTCAAGGAAATGGAAGCGTTGGGCCTGGTCGAGCGCGTCGAGGACGAGGCGACGGGCACCATCAGCTATTTCCGTACCGAAAAGTCCATAAGGCTCGAGCCGGCGATGAACGCGCTGGCGGAATGGGCGCAATGCAACATCGAGGCGGAGATCGCGCTCGCCGACGTGGATGTTTCGACCCTCATGTGGGCCGTGCGGCGAAAGATTGACCTCGCTGAACTGCCTCGGCGGCGCGCCGTCATCCGCTTCCATTTCCGCGACGATCCCCCACCGAGGTGTCCCCATTACTGGTTTGTGGTCGAGCCAGGCTCAGACTTGCCCGAGCTATGCTCGCTCGACCCCGGCCGGGACGTCGATCTTTACGTCGAGACCGGCGTTGTTTCGCTGGGAGCCATCCTGGAGGGCCGCTCCAGCATCGAGCGTGAGAAAGAGAGGGGCGGCCTTTTCCTCATCGGCGACCCCGGCCTCGCGCGAAGCATGGACCGTTGGCTGCGAATCTCGGTCTACGCGGCGCTTGAGGGAATCGTCCAGCTTCCTTGAAAGCTACGTTTGGAGTGCAGCCTTATGCAACCCGCCCAGGACGACAAAGCCATTTGGCTGGCCTCAAAAGCTATGGTGCAATCGTCCGTTGTTGATTGCTGCTCACTGAAAGCCGCCAGTCCGCATTCGGCCCATTTCCGTCTCTCCGGTGATGTCATGGAAGGGCAAAAAGTCCTTCGGCTGGCCAGTAGCTTGGGATCCCCGCTGAAATGCTTGATCTGGGAGCAACCCACCAATGCGACGAGGGCCCCGAGCGCGGGACCTGTTAGCCTTCGAACCGGCTCGCGCTAGTTTTCAATGAAATCTGATATCACGAGCGTTTGAAGCTCGTGGATAAATGAAGTGGATGAATTTGCGCGAACTCTGGTTTTCGGAAGTAGTTCGCTAAATTTATCAATGCCTCTTTCCTGGATAGGTGGTGCGCCGTCTTTGGTAATTCTGCCCGTTGTGGGATAGAAATTATAGGGACCCACCTTGAGTTGATAGGCAGATTTCCTCGCTAGTTTATGGCCCTTAGCAGCGAGATGCTCGATGGCGAGCCTCATCTCCATCGTGTCGTCGGGCCGGTGAAGTGTATGTCCCAATATTCTGCTCCATTGCTGGTTGAGTGATGGTTTCTGGGATGGAAGGTGAGAGAGAGATGGTGGTGGATTGACTGATGGGATCTTTGAGAGAGTGATAGAGGGAAGTGCTATAATTTAGTGTCCGGAACACGGGTTAAGCACCTTATTCGACGCCAAGTGGTGGAGCGATCTTGGCATAGCGAATGTTTAGCGATCTGTGACGCGCTCGCCTTCGTACTGGATTATCGCAACAGCTCTGAACGGGGCGAGTCCGTAAGCGACGCTGCAAGCTGCGGCTGGAAACCTGTTGAAGCTCAGTCCCGTGGCTCAGACGGTATGGTAACTTATGCGTTCGACACCCTGATGATCTTGGTATGGACCCGAGCTGTAGCGAAAGTATCTGCAGGGAGGATTTCGAGCGTCTCAGCTTGCGGGTGGTCGAACGTAATAGGCACCAGCGCAACAAGCACCGCGGGATGCTCGTGGCCGCCACGGCCCAGAAGCGACAGAGCGGCCGCGAGGTGTCTATGGACCTCACTGAAAGGCGGGTTCATGATGATGCGCGGGTATTCGACACGCTGTGTGACTTCAGCCGCCCATTCCAGAAAACACCGGTTGATCACTGGACCGAATTTGTGCAGTCCGCTGGCAAGTTGTAGGTGGCGTTCAACCTGGGTGAGCTCGTGCCGACTATGACCGGAGGCAAGCAGCGCTTTCGTGAGTTGCCCCTGCCGGCACTGGGTTCAAGCGTGAGGAAATCGCCTGGCGGTCCCAAGTAAGCAACCATTCGGGCCGCCACGTCGTCGGGCGTCAGATGGCATTCGGTGGCCTTGTCCACGAAGACGGGTTCCGCAACCTGGACGGGTTCTAACTTGTCAAAGCCGGTGCGTCTTCTGACGGGAATTCGCAGGGGCTTGTCGGAGCGGGTATAGACAGCGCGTTTCATTGCGCCTCCGAATCTTGTGCGAGCGCAATGCTTTCAGGCAGCGGATGGGCCTTGGCGTCGGTCAAGAAGACGGCGACAAAACGGGCCAAATAGCGCGGTCCGTCATGCTTCGGATTAATGCAGATCCGAAACCGGAATCCGCCACAAAGCGAGAGCCGTCGTCCACGTTGTTCGCAATGGAAACGCGCATATTCTGACTTGGTCATTTCGACAACGGGGAACGTTTCGATCTGATCGCGGTGGTAGCGATGCCGCGACTGCAGTTCCTGCGTCCGGAGATTTAGTGTGGGCGGGAGGGCATCCCTGTCTTCCGGCACCTCGTATCCAACAGCCTGCATAAGGTCGCGCCATTCGTCGGCAGACAACGACAGCTTTATATCGTTGGCGAGGTGCAGGGGTAACGTCACTTCGCCTTCGATCACGAAGGTGTCGGAACCGACAGCCGATGCCCGCGGCTTATGCGAGCCATGCTCGCGCGCGAAGGCCTGGAGGATTACGGGTGTTAGTTCGCCTAGATACCGGCGCACCGGCCCGAGCAATTCACGCTCGTAGCTCAATCGGTTAAGGGCGTGTTCGATATAGCGGCGTCGTGTGTCACTGCAGATAGCCTTGTTTGCAGCGTCAATGCATTGTTGGCGCGCCGCCTGCGGCGAGATTTCACCTTTCTCGACCTTTCCCCACAGATCCCAAGGTGCCAACGCGCCGGTTGCAATGCTTCGCCCGATCGCGATTTTTATCGCCTCGTCCTGGCTGATCTTCTCCCAGACGGCGATTGTCATGTGCGCGTGATTGATCTCGCGTTGGATATCGCGCAGTTCGGCCAACAACGTTTTGATGCGGTTTGCTCGCACGCGCGGGTCATTTTTGTAGTTGGCATGCAACTGCACGCTGTCAGCGCGATATAGCCAGTAATTCGCGGCCTTCTGTGCATTGTTGGCATTTGTCATTGCTGAGTGAAGGCGTTCTTGCGTCTTTCGGGCTTTCCGCTCCGAATGATGGCCCCCAGAATGGGCTGGCCGAAAGCAAACGCCTCTGAGAGCTCGTTGGCGGCGCGCTGGAAGGCATTGGCCTGTCGGTGGCGCTTGTTGGCAAGTTCGTCGAGCCGATCGGCTTTGGCTTGAGCACGCTCAGCCAGCGTCATTTCCTCCGGTTCGATCTCGCCAGCTAACTCGATGGCTAGATCTTCGCGGCTCGGCGACCATTTTGGGGCCACAAATAGCCCTTGTTTGGGCGCCCAGACGAACCCATCATTTTTGACGCGCTGGTAAGTCTCGTTATCAAGGCGAGCGGCTGGGTAGAGCCGAAGCTTGTTGTCTTCCGGGCTGTAGGTGGCGCTAATCATCATGGTCGACAGCTCCTCTTCGCGCTTGGAGTTTGTTCGCTGAGCCGGTGGTCGGCTGCCGTTCCTTAAACCGGCAACGGACGAGTTCTGCTGCTGGTCAGCGAGTACGATCGGTGAGAGGTCTTGTTCGTTCCAGCGGCAGCGATGTTGCTGCGTGCAGTCGCCTCGGGAGCGGCTTAGATGCGCGCGATGGTCAGCAAGCCATCGGCTAGGCGGATCGCAGGCAAATGAGCTCGCCCTGTATAGGCAAGTTGGTGATGTGGGGTCAGGACGGGCTTCTGGCTTGACGAAGCAGTGCGCTGAGACGTGGAATGCCAAGACGTAGGTAACCGGCGTGATGAAGGCAGGTTGAGCGCATAAGCGCTACTGCGTCGAGAAATTCAACGAGCTGAACATGAGCGTTGCCTGTTGGCAGGTGGAATAAAGTCCGTTTGGGTCGGCCAGCAGATAATCCTTCACTCGCGTGTCGTTGGTGACTTGTCCCACCCCCGTTACGATAGTTTGCATCGCTTCCTCGGAAAGCATCCCAACTTGCACTTGTGCGCGGCTGACGAGATCAAGCCTGCGCCGCGCTTCGTCGGCTTGTCCGGAGAAGTCATCCCATCTCTCCTCGCATAAATCCAAGGCGAGTATCTGTATCAGGTAGTATCTGTAAATTTGAGGATAGCTTTCCAAGTCGGACGCCGTGAACCGAGTCTGCGGACTGAACATGGCCGGATTGTTGCGAATCAAGACTTCCACGTCAGGATCCAAATTAGGAGGGGCGTCTTGTTCTTGATCTTGCGAAAAAGCGGGCGCGATCAGCGCGGGCAAGGCCGGGAACCCTACAAGGACGGCAATCACTGAGGCAGTTCGGACAGACTTCGAGAACGCGGCGCAAAACAGCTTCAAAATTTTAGCCATGGTCTGGTTTCCAATGATCATGAAGGGAGCAGTGAGGGCTTAATTAGATGCCTATAGCCAGTGGTTTTAAGGACATCAAGATGCGCCTTTATTCTTATGAAGGGACGTCAGCTTTTGGCTTGGAACTTGCGCCAGATGCGCGTTGCCAGGCAGTTGTCGCAGGAGCGCTTGGCGGCTGATGCCGAGATCGATCGAGCCTATTTGGGCGGCATCGAGCGACAGACTGAAAATCCATCGCTCGACGTGTTGGACCGCCTGGCTCATACGCTGGATATTGGGCTGGCTGAGCTTTTCAGGCAGCCAGAACCCGGCGAGGAACCGCCGAAGCCCTTACGAAGCGGCCGCCGCCCTAGGAGCACTTGAGCGCCGTTTAGAAGCGGCCGGTGCTTTGACCTTGGCACCGGGTGATGGGTCGGACTTGCGACGGTCGAAGGCGGTGCCCGAAGGTGTCGTAACGAGCGACTCCATCACGTGGCGGACAACGCGATGAAAATCGCAATATCGACTCCAGAGTGCCGACGCATACTCTGTTGCACCGTTGTCCGCGATCGCTCGCACAACAGTCTCGAGAGTGAATGCCTGGAAGCCGACGCGCGCGCGTCCATTACCATGTGGCGTGTCGCCCGTGGCGTCCTGCAGTTCGGCCGCGTACATCGTATTAGATGCGACGGCGCGTCGGTTCAGTCGCGGCACGATGGTGATGAACTTGCCGCGTGAGGCCAGCCCCTTGTCGACCATAAGTTGCGCCATCACGTGTTCGCGGCGAAGCTGTTCGAAGCCTGAGCGTCTGAGAATCGCGTCTTCAGGGTCTATGAACAGGCCGCAGTCGCGCGTCGTCTCGTCGTAGCGGTCTCGGTGTCGTGCCGGGGTTGCCAGCATCTCCTCGACGTATTTGACCTCGACCGCGACGAGGCCTGGTTCACCGTTGGGCGTAACGATATCCACCAGAACATCGAATGCGGTGCCGTCTCCGAAATAGTTGTCTTGGAACCGGCCAGGGCTGTGTTCAAATCGGACACGCGTGACGCTTTCGACGAAGCCGGGCAGGAGGCCGCGCCAAACTGCGGTGGCCAAGTTTAGGTCATATGCCATCGGCGCCCAGAGGTTGATGGTGAGGCACTGCGACGAAAGCAGGTTAGTCCATAGGCGCTCCTCGTCCCAAACAGATCCCGGTTCTCGGAACAGCAGCTCGGCCTTGGCCAGTGCCGTGACGCCGTGATCCATGAAGTTGGCTCCGGCACGGGCGGCTGGCCCTGAAATTCGCGAGCCGAGTTTGATGCGTCGTGTTTCGCCTCGTGGGCCGACAATGAAGGCGCCGATGGGGATTTTTCGTTCCTCGCGCCACAGGGTGCTGAGCAGCCTTGCGGCAGCGCCAAAGCGAGCGTCGGTGGCGATGAAGGCGTTGTTGGCCCGCAGCACGAATTCCGGAATGAGGGGGGCGTGCACGAGAGGCCGTTCAAATACTGAGCGGGCTCGGTCGGAGTCGGCAGCGGTGTGGTCCGACCTTGTTACAGTAAGCGTATTTTCCATCATTGGCTCCTGTCATTGACGCTGCAAGGTTCAATGAACGGGGCCAGCGATTTGCAGGGAGAGGACCGAGCAAGATCGAGGGAGTCAAAACACTTCTTGAGTTAAATCTGCCCCGGCTCTGGCAGCTAAGAGGTGTAGGGGAAGGTGGTGTAGGGGAAGGTGGTGTAGGGGAAGGTGGTCTGGAGATGGTGTTGGTTTATAGTATGTAGTGGTTTGACCACGCCTGCCACAGCGCTTGATGCGTCACGGGTACAGCGATGCGAGACCGGTTAAGTCCGGAAGTGTTTCAAGCCGAACATCCGTCGCGAGCTTGTCGTCACGCAACCCCATGAAGCTGGCACCACGCACGCAGCCTTTTGAACTGAACTCCAAGAATTCTATCTCGGCGACCAGTTCCGGCCGCAAGAACCACACGCCGTCGCTGTTATCAGTTCGGGATGGCATAGCGCCAACTGATAAAGCCGCTTGTGCGAAAAGCTTGGCAAATTGCTCGCGCTGCTTTCTAGAAAAACCGCTGCCAACACTGCCGCGGAGTGTCAAGTCCCCATTGTCTATCGTTGCCAGAACGATCGACTTGACGTGAGCGGTTGTTTGATCAGGTCGCCAGCCGGCAATAATGAATTCTTGGCGGCGCGTAAACTTGAATTTCCGCCAGGTCGGGGACCGCACGCCTGGCTGATACGGCGCGTGGCCATCCTTTGCCATTACGCCCTCCCACCCCCCAATTCGCAGAGACTCGGACAGAGCTTGGCCATCGCTCGTGTGTTCCACCAGATTGACGTGCTCGATGTCCAACGCGGAGACCACATCACGGAGCAGTTGCTTTCGAGCGAACAGGGGGAGGGCAGTTAGTCTGTTGCCAGAGCTAGCGATAAGATCGAACGCGAAAAATGACAGCTGAGCGTTGCGGTCTGAGAGACTTTTGCAAAGCAGGCCGAAATCGGGCCGACCGTTGGGATCGAGCACACAGATCTCGCCGTCCAAGACGCAGTCGTGCTGATGTGCTACCTCGGCGGGCAGCGAACGGCCCAAACGGTCCGTCCAATCGATACCATTGCGGGTGAAGACCTGTAGTTTGCCCTCCCGAACCACAAGCTGACACCGGTATCCATCGTATTTTGGCTCGAAAAGCCAATTCGGCGCAGAGGGCAGGATACTCGCAGCTGTTGCGAGTTGGCACGGCGTGAAATCAGGCATTGGATACCTCTGAATTGTCTCTCAGGATGTTCAAGGGTCCTCGGTGTTTGTTGCCGACATGGTGCAGGGCGTCCCACAGTGAGCGTGTGGCAACGGGCTTTGCGCGGTGCCTGTCACTCCACTCTGTCGATGTCGGCGAGCACGTCATCCGTCATCTTCACAGCAGCATCGAACGCGGCTTGGTCGCTGTCGTCATCCCGAATGGCAACGGCCCTAAGTGCCCGCAATGCCTTCTCCAGGTCGGAAGCTTTCCAGATGGCGCCTTCTGTGCACTCGATCAGGCGGCCATAGCCGTCTGTCTCTCGGTCGTCGTCGCCGGCGCTATCGGCCATCAAGGTGCGTACCATAGCCTCGGCGTCATCCGCGTTCGCCGCCCGCACCGTTGCGGCATAGTCGCCTTGCTCGAGGTCATTGTCGGACCACGCGATGAGCACTGAAAAGGATTTCAAGCTCTCCGCCATATTCATGCCTCCTCATCTTCCAGATGGTCAGACGAAACCGGGCTGTAGTTAGCCCCGCATCCTGGGCATTCATCGTCGCACTGACAGTCCCATTCGTCGGACCAATCCGCGTCGCACCGATCGCAACGGTAGTGGTTGAGGAAACGCGCCATCAGTGCACCGCGTTTCTGGCTTCGTCGTAGCCGGCAGGGCCTGCCGATTTGCCATCGACGTCCCGCACCAAGCTGGGCGCCGGCATCTCACTCTTGGCGCCTCGCGATGTGACCTCGAAAAGCCACTCGACAGCCCGAGAGGCCTGAGCCGCGGCGACGAAGATTGCGCGCGGGTCTTCCCGTAAAAGGGGCAACCAGCTGGCAACATACGCAGCATGATTGGGGTGAGGTGTGCTGGCCAATCCAAGCCCGGCCAGAAGGAACGCGGACCCGAGTTCGGCAATCAGTTCCTCGGCAGCATATGCTTGCTTCCCGAACCGTCCCGAGAGATCGCGCCATAACCTTGGTTTTGCGCCGGTCCAGTGCACGAGTTCGTGCCCCAACGTGGCGGCAAATCCTTCGGCCGTCTTGAAATGCTCTCGCTGCGGGAGATGAATTTCGTCGAGTGTTGGACTGTAGAACGCCTGGCTGCCGCCGAAGCGGACGACAGCCCCGGTCATAGCGACAAAGTCGTCGAAGTTTTCCGTCGTCCAGGTTTCACCGGTTGTCGGCTCGAGCCCACGAGACACACCGTCGACCTGGTCGGCATTAAATACGACGGAAGCGCGCATAATGTATCGGCGGTCTGCCGTTGCGTCTCCGTTTTCAGCTGCCGCACCGTCTTTGTGACCATTGGTCTCTTTGTAGAAGAAGACGAGGCTGCCCTTTTCGCCACGTCGCACTTGAGTGCCCTGGGCGTGCCACTGCCGATAGGTTGCCCACCGATTATCGGTAAAACCAAGGCGTTGGGCAGCGCACCAGAGGTTCAAGATGTTGATTCCGCGATATCGTTGCCCAGTCTTGCCGTTTGTAGGCACGCTTCCAGCCGATCGATGCCAGGGACAGACCCAGGCATGCGCCTTGGTATGATCGAGTTGCGCCAGCAGCGCTTCGGTCACTTGTCGGTGGATGCTTCCCCTCATGATCAACTCTCCAATAACTTTCGTTGGCGAGAGATTCGATCATGCGCCCCCACAGTTGCTTCTAAGGCAGACGGCAATCGAGCCGCGCGAAAACGGTTGACGGCACCGGCAGCTTATGAAAACATATGTTTTGACCGAACGAGCAGATGGCGTCAGATATGGTGGAAGGCGACAACCAAAAATGGCGCCGCGTCTTTCGCTCGGCCGGCGCCGACTCGGATCTCCGCACGCTTGCCGAAGATATTCGGTTCAAGCATCGAGAGCGTTTGATCTCATTGGCGCTACAAGACATGGCCCCGGTCGAAGGGCTTAGTGCAACAATGCGGGAGAGCCTTTCAGCCGAGATTTTGACAAAAAAATCGACCCGCCAATTCGTCGGCCTCGCCGTCGGTGCGCTGATGGCCGAACAGGGGTTCGAACCCGCTGGCATAAAGCGCATCAAAGGGGATGCTGTATTTTCGTCGGGCACCCTGTTCCGACGGGGTCAAAGCTCCGCGACCGCGAGCGGATCGCCGCAGTTTTTGGAGCGCCTAGTCTCGGTGCTGACGACTGAAGAGAAGGATCTCCTCCGCGCAATTCTTTCCCGTCAGAAAGATTGAGCGTCGACCTAGCCGCGGCGTTCGCAACGACTGCAATTATGGAACTTCAACAACCAAAAACGAGGTGACTATGGAAAAACTGAGAGCGGCAGCCGAAATCGCTGCCATGATAGCTGCAGACGCGCCACCCGAGATTCGGACGCCTACCACAATGCAGGTGATCTTGCCTTTCGTGGCTGAGTGTCTTCCCGACGATCAGATTCCAGATGACTGTGGTCTGGAGGCGCTGGCGTTGCCGATTGCGATCCTGAGTTGGCAACGACTCGTGGTCGATCTCCCAGGATGTTGCGGCGACGACGATGCTGACTGTGACGATGCCCAAGCCTATCTGCGCGGGTGCGCCGCGGTGGTGTTCCAAACCTATTCATTCAAGCGACTGTCAAAGATGGCGCCGAACGACATCTTAGCGGAGGTCCCAATCGCGGAAACTGAACTGCCTGACCAAGAACAAGTAGGCGTCGACGCAGAGGCGGTGATGGTTGACGAGTTCTACAAGCGTGCGGGCGACAATCCTTTTGTGACCCTCCTACGCTCCGATGATCTAGGCCGCTGCCTCGCGGACGGGGCGGCGGAGAACCTGCTGCCATCGAATCTGCCTGCCGAGTCCGTGTTGTTCGTGGATGAGATGTCCGATCCTCCTTTTGGGAAGATTCGGTTACCTACCTTGTCGGAGCTGGAAAAGATCACGGATCTTGAGGAGCGCGCATGGGCGATACATGCCGTGCGATTGAATGCCACATGCGAGCGTTCGCAGGCATTGATTGAGTCCGTCATAGATGCCGGTGTCGTAGGCCTCATGGTGCAAGCTGGTTTCTCTGCGGTAGATGACGAGGCCGACGAACCCCGGCACCGATTTTACAGCCGACGCCGCTCATCCGCTTTGTCCAATGGCAACCTTTTTGTTGAGTGAGAGATATGGCTGAATACCCAAAACGTTCACAATTCGACAGTTACGAAGAATACGCCCAGGCATTTCACGAATGGGGTGGCCCGCGGCCAGGGCAAAAATACCGTTTCCCGCAGGGCATGGGAACTTATTGCGACTTGATGAACGCCATCTATGGGGAGACGGCAGAGGAACTGGCGAAATCTGATTCATACCAAGCAGGACTCGAGCAGAATCGCCGTCCCAACGTGTTCGTCAACAAGTACGACGACTAAATACCGGTACACTCCTAGTGAGTTTGATCGATGAAAAGGGCTTCGCGGCCCAGTACGCTGGGGCGGATTTCGCGGCACATCTCGGCCTTTGGCTGGATACCACAGTCACCATCAGCTGGAAGCTTATGGGCATCGTCACCGAGGTGGCGATGCTCAATGCTTTTTCGCGTTTCCTTTCCTGCATTCGCAACTGGATGTCAGAGAGGAAGATCCCGATCGCCTACACTTACTGCCACGAAGTTGGGGCACGTGTTGGACTTCACTCCCATGTTTCCGTATTCATTCCGGGGCGGTCGACATCTCGCCCACTTCGATCGGAATTCCGGGCATGGGCCCGTGACTGGGTAAAGCGGCAAACAAATATGAGGATCGGCAGGGTCGTGCGTGTTAGAGGACCCTCCATCGAGACGCCCTGGTTGCACTGGCTGGCTTTTAACTATCAGATGAAGGGTTACGACCGCAGCGCGGTCGTCTGTTCCGAACGTCACGCCGTGGATCGGCATCAAGTTCTTTTAGGAGACCTTGTCGCCTTTCGCTGGCGCAACCCAGGTGTCATACTAAGTCAGCGTTGTGGCCATGCCCGAGGCTTGGGGAGCCGTTGGCGCATCGCAGGCATCCATCCCGAATTGCAGAGCCCTGTTCGATCAACAGCTAGGGTGGTTGACCCGTTCGCTGATGAACACATCCCATGTCCATCGCCAACGCGGATCGTCGAACCTCACCGATCGTTCAGATCGAAGTACGAAGATGGCGCCCGTGATGTTTGGAGTCTCTATGGCGACGACTTTTGCGAGCGAGTCCTTGGGATCAAAAATCCGCGGACATTGGTGCTGAACGTGTGCGACGCGTCGTTCAATATCGACGAGGTTCTTAATAACCTGGGTATCTAGGGTAGGCGCCCGTCACATACGCGTCCCAGAGTCTTCCCCAAAAATGTCTGCGTTCTCACCAAGGACGCAGACGGCACGCTTTTTTGGTCAAAATTTCATTTTAAGATCAGATAGTTATCCCAACCAAAATCGCCGCCGTGTCACTAGACGGCGATTTCCCGGAAAATCTCTGAGAAATGTCAAAACCGTCTGTGGCCCGGACGCTTGGAGGCCAAGTAAACGCGCATACGGACCGTCGGGCGCGCCGGGGGCAAAAACCGTGTTTAAGGGCCGCCGAGCTAGGTTTGTAGTTAGGTTGGTAGCCTTTGAGGAAACGGTAGTGTGCTGAGAGTTCTGCAAATTCGCTGAGAGGGGGCGGTCATGGCAGGCTGGTGATTGTTCACGTCACCTGATTCCCGCGAAGGAACGCC